>NZ_JAOWCD010000098.1:0-10584 GCF_030337175.1 Citrobacter sp. Ca225
ACAGGAGGGACAGCTGATAGAAACAGAAGCCACTGGAGCACCTCAAAAACACCATCATACACTAAATCAGTAAGTTGGCAGCATCACCGGCTCTTTCATCAGGAATTGAGAAGACTCCCTTGCTTAAATGAAACTGATGAACATGAGGAAAATACCGTAAAACCCAGTATTCACGCTGCATCAGCGTCGTTATTAGGTGAGTTGTTAATAAACATTTTGAATTGTGACAGAGTGCAAATTCATACACATAAAAAAACGTCATCACTTGCATTAGAAAGGTTTCTGGCCGACCTTATAACCATTAATTACGAAGCGCAAAAAAAATAATATTTCCTCATTTTCCACAGTGAAGTGATTAACTATGCTGATTCCGTCAAAATTAAGTCGTCCGGTTCGACTCGACCATACCGTGGTTCGTGAGCGCCTGCTGGCTAAACTTTCCGGCGCGAACAACTTCCGGCTGGCGCTGATCACAAGTCCTGCGGGCTACGGAAAGACCACGCTCATTTCCCAGTGGGCGGCAGGCAAAAACGATATCGGCTGGTACTCGCTGGATGAAGGTGATAACCAGCAAGAGCGTTTCGCCAGCTATCTCATTGCCGCCGTGCAGCAGGCAACCAACGGCCACTGTGCGATTTGTGAGACGATGGCGCAAAAACGGCAATATGCCAGCCTGACGTCACTCTTCGCCCAGCTTTTCATTGAGCTGGCGGAATGGCATAGCCCACTTTATCTGGTCATCGATGACTACCATCTGATCACTAATCCGGTGATCCACGAGTCAATGCGCTTCTTTATTCGCCATCAACCAGAAAATCTCACCCTGGTGGTGCTGTCACGCAATCTTCCGCAACTGGGCATTGCCAATCTGCGTGTTCGCGACCAACTGCTGGAAATTGGCAGTCAGCAACTGGCGTTTACCCACCAGGAAGCGAAGCAGTTTTTTGATTGCCGCCTGTCATCGCCGATTGAAGCCGCAGAAAGCAGTCGGATTTGCGATGACGTTTCCGGTTGGGCGACTGCGCTACAGTTAATTGCCCTCTCCGCCTGGCAGAATACCCACTCAGCCCATAAGTCGGCACGTCGCCTGGCGGGAATCAATGCCAGTCATCTTTCGGATTATCTGGTCGATGAGGTTTTGGACAACGTCGATCTCGCAACGCGCCATTTTCTGTTGAAAAGCGCCATTTTGCGCTCAATGAACGATGCACTCATCACTCGTGTGACCGGCGAAGAAAACGGGCAAATGCGCCTCGAAGAGATTGAGCGTCAGGGGCTGTTTTTGCAGCGGATGGATGATAGCGGCGAGTGGTTCTGCTATCACCCGCTGTTTGGCAACTTCCTGCGCCAGCGCTGCCAGTGGGAACTGGCGGCTGAGCTGCCGAAAATCCACAGTGCCGCTGCAGAAAGCTGGATGGCCCAGGGATTCCCCAGCGAAGCGATTCATCATGCGCTGGCGGCAGGCGATGCGCTGATGCTGCGCGATATTCTGCTTAATCACGCCTGGAGTTTGTTCAACCACAGCGAACTTTCGCTACTTGAAGAGTCACTTAAAGCCCTGCCATGGGAGAGTTCGCTGGAAAATCCGCAGTTGGTGTTATTACAAGCGTGGCTGATGCAAAGCCAGCATCGCTACGGCGAAGTAAACACCCTGCTGGCTCGTGCTGAACATGAAATCAAGGACATCAGAGAAGGCACCATGCATGCAGAATTTAATGCTCTGCGCGCCCAGGTGGCAATTAACGATGGTAACCCGGATGAAGCTGAACGGCTGGCAAAACTGGCACTGGAAGAACTGCCTCCCGGCTGGTTCTACAGCCGCATTGTAGCAACTTCGGTGTTGGGTGAAGTATTGCACTGCAAAGGGGAACTGACCCGCTCACTGGCGTTAATGCAGCAAACCGAACAGATGGCACGCCAGCACGATGTCTGGCACTACGCTTTGTGGAGTTTAATCCAGCAAAGCGAAATTCTGTTTGCTCAGGGTTTCCTGCAAACCGCGTGGGAAACGCAGGAAAAAGCATTCCAGCTGATCAACGAGCAGCATCTGGAACAGCTGCCAATGCATGAATTTCTGGTACGTATCCGAGCACAACTGTTATGGGCCTGGGCACGGCTGGACGAAGCCGAAGCATCGGCACGCAGCGGGATTGAAGTTTTGTCGTCTTATCAGCCACAGCAACAGCTCCAGTGCCTGGCAATGTTGATTCAATGCTCGCTGGCCCGAGGTGATTTGGATAACGCCCGTAGCCAGTTGAATCGTCTGGAAAACCTGCTGGGAAATGGCAAATATCACAGCGACTGGATCTCTAACGCCAACAAAGTCCGGGTCATTTACTGGCAAATGACCGGCGACAAAGCTGCCGCCGCCAACTGGTTGCGTCACACAGCCAAACCGGAGTTTGCGAATAACCACTTCCTGCAAGGTCAATGGCGCAACATCGCCCGTGCACAAATCTTGCTGGGCGAGTTTGAACCGGCAGAAATTGTTCTTGAAGAACTCAATGAAAACGCCCGCAGTCTGCGGTTAATGAGCGATCTCAACCGTAACCTGTTGCTGCTTAATCAACTATACTGGCAGGCCGGACGCAAAAATGATGCCCAGCGCGTGTTGCTGGAGGCATTAAAACTGGCGAATCGTACCGGATTTATCAGTCACTTTGTCATCGAAGGCGAAGCGATGGCGCAACAGTTACGCCAGCTGATTCAACTCAATACGTTGCCTGAGCTGGAACAGCACCGCGCCCAGCGTATTCTGCGAGAAATCAATCAACATCATCGGCATAAATTCGCCCATTTCGATGAGAATTTCGTTGAACGTCTGCTAAATCATCCAGAAGTGCCAGAACTGATCCGCACCAGCCCGCTGACGCAACGTGAATGGCAGGTCCTGGGGCTGATTTACTCCGGTTACAGCAACGAGCAAATTGCAGGCGAACTGGAGGTGGCAGCGACCACCATCAAGACGCATATCCGCAATCTGTATCAGAAACTCGGCGTGGCCCATCGCCAGGATGCGGTACAACACGCCCAGCAATTGCTGAAGATGATGGGGTACGGAGTGTAAGTTTAGCCGGATAACGCGCCAGATCCGGCTTACATCTCTGCATCATTCAATGCTCACCCGCGTTACGCCGTCTGCTTCAGTCAGACTAAACCGCACTGACAAAAAACGCTCCACCACCGCGATATTGGTCAGTAGATGACATGAGGGATAGGCGACCGTAAATTCTCCCGCCCCCGCCATTGGCAGTACCAGCTGGTCGGCGAGATATTCCCCCACCGCCGCCGGGCTTGCAAGATAGCGTTTAACTTCTTGCACTAACTGCGCAGCCACCACTTCGGCACTGACGCGCTTTTCACCGACGACAAAAAAGCGTTCTGTGATATTTTCACTTTCAACTTCCAGCGAGACGGTATTACCCGGCCCCTGGTCGCGCGGCAGGTTATGAATATTCTGCTCATGCAGGGAAAAACTACCCGCCTACGTAGCGATTTCACGCTCAGCGACATGGCGTGGCACACCAGCCAGTAGCACCTCTCCACGCATCCGCACAATGTTCCCGCGCTCGCCAAGTTGCAAGGTGTTAAACGATGCCACGGGCGAGACTTCCGTTGCCACCACGCCGCCTCCGGCAGGATAAAAACCGTGACGTAACAGCGTGGTTTGCTGATGAATTCCTATTTTTGCCAGCAGCGGCTCCAGCACCCGGCGGATAAAATCTGCAGGCGGGGCCGACGGGTTATCGGTACCTCCGCTCACTTCAACACGCGAAGGACCATCGGCAAACCACAGCGCGGGCAGTACCGTTTGTAGTACCAGCGTGCAACTTCCGGCGCTACCAATAGCAAAGGGTAATGACTCCAACTTATTGATAGTATTTTATGTTCAGATAATGCCCGATGACTTTGTCATGCAGCTCCACCGGTTTTGAGAACGACAGCGACTTCCGTCCCAGCCGTGCCAGGTGCTGCCTCAGATTCAGGTTATGCCGCTCAATTCGCTGCGTATATCGCTTGCTGATTACGTGCAGCTTTCCCTTCAGGCGGGATTCATACAGCGGCCAGCCATCCGTCATCCATATCACCACGTCAAAGGGTGACAGCAGGCTCATAAGACGCCCCAGCGTCGCCATAGTGGGGTCGGTTCCGGCTGAGGGCGAAATGACACCCTAAGCTTTCGGTTCCTTGGGCCAAAGATATTCGCCAGTCAGTAGAATGTGCGCCCAGCCCAATGGGGATATGTGGGGAAGAAATTCAGGGGGAACATCCAACCCTTCGTTCCGCCGCTCCGTGACGGCATGACCAAGATGGACGGTATTCCAGTAAATGATCACCGCAGTCAATAAATTGAGCCCAGCGATTCGGTAGTGCTGCCCCTCTGTCGTGCGATCGCGAATTTCCCCCTGCCTCCCGATACGGAGCGCATTTTTGAGCGCATGGTGGGCCTCTCCCTTGTTAAGACCGATCTGAGCACGCCGCTGCATGTCCGTATCCAGGATCCACTCAATAATGAAAAGGGTCCGTTCAATACGACCAACTTCACGAAGCGCAACTGCAAGGTTGTTTTGTCGTGGGTAAGAAGCGAGCTTGCGCAGGAGTTGGCTGGGCCTGATTTTGCCAGCGGTCATCGTCGCGGCACAACGGAAAATATCAGGCCAGTTCGCAACGATAAGATCCTCCCGGGCTTTTCCACCTACCAACTTGCGTAACTCCCTGGGGGTCGTATCGGGATTAAATACGTACAACCGCTTCGATGGCAGATCCCTGATTCGCAGAACGAGATTGTAGCCGAGCAGGCTACTGGCTCCGAACAAATGGTCGGTGAATCCTGCTGTATCGGCATACTGTTCGCGAACATGGCGACCGACCTCGTTCATCAGTAGTCCATCGAGAATATACGGTGCCTCGCTCACGGTCGCCGGGATCGACTGACAAGCGAATGGCGCGAACTGGTCGCTTACGTGAGTATACGCTTTGAGGCCGGGAACAGAACCATATTTGGCATTGACCATGTTCATGGCTTCGCCATGCCGCGCTGTCGGGAAAAACTGACCATCGCTCGATGCTGACGTGCCCATCCCCCAGACGCGTGACATCGGCAGTTTACCCTGCGCGGCCACCACAATTGCCAATGCCTGGTTCATGGCTTCGCTTTCAACATGCCAGCGGGCAAGGCGTGAGAGCTGCCAGTAATCATGCGTGTTTGTAGCTTCCGCCATCTTACGCAGGCCCAGATTGAGCCCTTCAGCGAGCAGGACGTTGAGCAGACCGATCCGGTCGCGACATGGAGCCCCGGTTCTCAGATGGGTAAACGCATCTGTGAAACCAAGGGCTGCATCAACTTCAAGCAGCATGTCGGTAATCCGAACGGACGGCATTCGGCGATACAGATCCAGTATGAGTGCCTCGGCACCATCCGGCACGTCTGCTGTCAACCTGTCGATCCGCAACGTTCCATCTTCTATGCTACCGTGCGGAATAGTGCCGTTACGGGCAGCCCGGGCCAGCCGCTTAAGAGCGATCGTGAGTCGCGCCTTTCTGTCTGCCAGCCAATCCTGTGGGTTGGAAGGCACGGCCAGTTTTGCATTTTCCTGCGCCGCGATCATCGGCACCAGTACCTGCTTGAGGTCACCATAGCGGCGCGAATGAGCGAGCCAGACATCTCCGGAACGAAAAGCATCCCGGAGGTGAAAGAGTACCGCCACTTCCCAAAGACGGGTATCTCCTTTTTCCTGAGCTCGTAAATGACGGTTCCATTTGGAGCTGGGCCGCAGGAAACGCCTTTCTGGCGATGCAACACCTTTCATCTCTCCGATCGACAAAGCTGCTGCTACCAATGGTCCGGCGACCGGCGCGGCTTCGAGCTTCAGACAGCGCAACATGCGGGGCGCATAACGACGAAAGCGATGGTATCCCTGCCCGACATATGCAAGAGGCTCATCGGCTAGCGTGTTGCTGAGTTGAGTCCCTGTCGCTACCAGTTGAGCGAGCCGGTCCCATGCAACCGAACTGGCGACAGCCATCTCCAGCGGGGTTCCGTCACTGCGGGCCTCAAGCAACGAAGCTCCCAGCGCGGTGAAGGTACGGATCGTATCCGTGAGTGTGGCTTTAGAGCCGGAAATTGTTTCGTCATGCTGTCGCTTCGCTTCCCGCCAGGTTTTTCCTACGATCCTGTCATGGGTTTCGACTATGGCATCAGCAATCGCCGCTTCCCACTCCACAACACAGACGGCAAGGATCGCCCAGCGGCGGTCCGAAGTGATGTCACGCAAACCGTCGGTGAAGTAGCGTTCACCCTGCCGACGCAGCCGGGCAATGCGATGGGCAGGTATGCTGGCCAAAGCACTATGATTGATATTCAGGGTACGCAGAAATTCGAGCCTGTCGAGCAAACGGTTAGCAGCAGCCGAGTTGTTACCAACCTCGAAGTTGCGAAGCCAGATGAAACGACTGATATTGCCGGCGAGCATTTCACTCAGAAGTTTGTCCAGGTGATCGCGAACATCCGCTGTTAAATTTTCCGCAATCCGCGTTTCAATCCGCCGCTCAGCGGCGACCAGAGCATCCGCGCACAAGCGCTCGATTGTCGATACTGCGGGCAGAATGGTGGAAGTTTCCCGACACCGCACAATAAAACGATGAGCAAGATCCTCGTTTGATCTGGCATCTTCGGCCTGGCCGAAAGTCCACTCCCGCAGATCACGGGCACCACGGCCCGTGAAGGTCTTGTAGCCGTAAATTTCGCGCAGCGTGTCCATGTGCTGCTGACGGGTTTGGCGCCGTGTGGCATAAGTGAGAAGCGCATCAGCCGGAACTCCAAGCTGAGCACCGACGAAGGAAAGGACTTCACGCGGGATCATCTCACCAGGAGCCAGTGCACGGCCCGGATATCGTAAGGCACAAAGTTGCAGGGCAAAGCCAATCCTGTTTTCCGGTCTGCGGCGCTGCCTAATGTTTTCCAGGTCATCATCGCCCAGCGTGTAGAACTTCAGTAGCGACAGTTCGTCCGTGGGCAGATCGAACAGCGCTGCTCGCTGCCGTTCGGTGAAAATATGGCGTCGTGACATACAAATTCGTCCCTTTTGAAGTATAGTCTGTTTTGGACAACAGCCAGCCCATATAAATCAGGGCGTTCCGATACAAAAATCCAGGAGGGTTCAATTGGGACATCGTGCCGCCATTTACTGCCGGGTTTCAACAGCGGATCAGTCTTGTGAACGCCAGGAATTTGATCTGCGAGCCTTCGCCGGCCGTGCCGGCTACGACGTGGTGGGAATATTTAAGGAAACAGGTTCAGGAACTAAACTCGACCGGGCCGAGCGAAAGAAAGTCCTGGCGCTTGCCCAGTCCAGACAAATTGATGCAATCCTGGTCACTGAGCTTTCCCGGTGGGGGCGCTCGACGCTCGATCTGCTCAATACGCTACGTGAACTGGAGAACTGGAAGGTTTCCGTGATAGCCATGAATGGAATGGCGTTCGATCTTTCGTCGCCGTATGGACGAATGCTGGCGACGTTTCTTTCCGGCATTGCGGAGTTTGAGCGGGATCTCATCAGCGAGCGGGTCAAGTCAGGCCTTGCTGTTGCGAAGGCACGTGGTAAGAGGCTTGGTCGTCAGGCCGGAGTGCGACCAAAATCAGACCGACTTTTGCCTAAGGTGGTTGCGATGAGGGCCGAGGGACGCAGCTATCGCTGGATCGCACGCGAGCTCGGTATCAGCAAGAATACCGTCGCTGACATCGTGCAACGACACAGAGCTAACGCTTAGGGTGTCATTTCGCCCTCAGCCGGAACCGACCCCGAGCTACGTTCAGTGATGGTATCACCCGGCCAGTGGCCGGGATACCGGGTGACTTAATGATGTTTTTTCCAGAATTCCTGGTACGCCTCGAATAGCTCCCCATGTTTCATATCGTTGGCCGCAGCAATGGAGCGGAACTCACGTTTCAGCTCCATATCAATGTATAAGTTAAGCTGTGCCTTACGGCCATCAGCACTTTTCCGGGTAGGATTAAAGCCGTGTTCCGTATCCGCCTGGCTTGGCGGCTCACCTTTGGTATTGCGCGGTTTTGCTGGGACGTTCGCCATAATATCACCTTATATATAAATATAATTATATTATTATATACTACTGCGTAAGCGTTGTCAGTCGGTCGATCACACCCTGCACAACATCATCAGCTTTCTGCCGTGGGCCAGGGAAAGGCGACTCCGTAAGAGCAAGCCCTTTATCCTGCGCCTGGCTGAACGATGTCAGAAAAGGAATAGCGCCCGGAATGACGGGAACGCCGCAGGGTTGCAGGTATTCCAGCGCCGCACGATATTCACTCTCACTTTCACTTACCCCCGCAAACACCACCGCCATTTTATCTGTCGAATGTCCTTTGTTACGCAGCGCGTTTACGGTCGTAACGGTCGTTCGTAGATCATCCACGCTAAACCCTGTCGGCAGTACCAGCAAATCGACAATATCAATCAGGCTGAGTAACGATTTCGTGGCATACGCCGCACTGTCGATGACAATCAAATCCCATTGCCCGGATTCGATCTGTTTCTTCGCCTGTGAAACCGTCCCACATCCCTGAATTGTCACCGGAGGTTCAAAACCATTCCGCAACCTACGTTGCCCCCAGTCCAGGAAAGAACCCTGATCAATATCCATATCCAGCCCAAGAACCCCCCATCCTGCCTTTGTATACTCGGTGGCGATAGCCCGTGACATCGAGGACTTTTTCACCCCACCTTTCCCGTTAGCCAGCGCGATAACCGTGGTCATACAACCCCCTATTAAAATATTTTTATAGGAAAATATAGATTTGGTTTGAGTGTAACGCAGCCACACAAAAGAGTAAATATAAACCTATAACAATATAATTATAGGTTTATACATTTTTTTTATTCTTTCACCGTAAGCGCACACCGACACACACCGCAGGGCAATACATCGGAGTGCTCTCATGATTTAGGATCTAATTATTCTTAGGGTGCAGAAGTAAGTCTCTCGATCTCTTGAGCTATTGCATAAGACTGCATCGAATTAAGCTCAACCATAGTTCTACGGAAATTAGCTCCCCCCCCGGTTAACTCTTTAAAACGACGGGCAGAGATAGCTTTAAAGCCAGTCTTAAAGTCTTTAAGTGACTTGGCATACTTATCATCAGCAACGCCATAATGTTCGCTTTTCACCAGCTCACCATCCACAACCCCAGAAGCAATGATGCCAACACCGCTCTGATACAGATAAACCGTATCGCCTTTAGAAAGCTGGCTGATGTACTCCTTCCAGCCTTTGCAAAAGGCTGCGGCCTCTTGGTTTTTCAGCATATCGAAATGTGTTTCTTCATCGTTGTTGTAGTTCGTGTTTAGCATGAAGGTTTTTCTATCCATGAAACTCGCAGCGTTGTCCTCACGCTGATCTACAAACTGCTCTTTCATTTCATCGCTAATCAGCGAGTGCTCTTTTAGCAGCTCATTTGCAGCAGCTATTCCGGCTTTTATAAACTCGCTGATAAGTGAACTCTTGGAGCGATCAAGACTTAAAGATAGTTCGTCTAACTCATTGTTTAAAACTGTTGGAAGACGGATCGATATAGGGGCTGAAACGCTATCATCAATCTGATTAAAAAGGCTATTTTTTAAAAATTCTTTCCTGACTGACATTGTGTTAACCTCAATACAAGCACTACAAAATGTAGTCAAACAAATGTAATACATATTGTATTGCACGTCAACTGTTATAGTAAGGAGACGACAGATACACAGTCGAAAAACAGTCGTGATGCCATCATGGGGATTTAGCGGCAATCCCACACCTTGGCCGAAATAATATAATTATATGAAAATATAAAGTAATGTTATCGACAGTTCGTAGGGAAAGGTAGAGGAAATGGAAAAATGTTAAATTTGTTAACAAACTCGCGGATTTTAACAAGAATTTAACTTGGCGATATAGGCCAGTTTAACCGGCACTGTTGCAAATAGTCGGTGGTGATAAACTTATCATCCCCTTTTGCTGATGGAGCTGCACATGAACCCATTCAAAGGCCGGCATTTTCAGCGTGACATCATTCTGTGGGCCGTACGCTGGTACTGCAAATACGGCATCAGTTACCGTGAGCTGCAGGAGATGCTGGCTGAACGCGGAGTGAATGTCGATCACTCCACGATTTACCGCTGGGTTCAGCGTTATGCGCCTGAAATGGAAAAACGGCTGCGCTGGTACTGGCGTAACCCTTCCGATCTTTGCCCGTGGCACATGGATGAAACCTACGTGAAGGTCAATGGCCGCTGGGCGTATCTGTACCGGGCCGTCGACAGCCGGGGCCGCACTGTCGATTTTTATCTCTCCTCCCGTCGTAACAGCAAAGCTGCATACCGGTTTCTGGGTAAAATCCTCAACAACGTGAAGAAGTGGCAGATCCCGCGATTCATCAACACGGATAAAGCGCCCGCCTATGGTCGCGCGCTTGCTCTGCTCAAACGCGAAGGCCGGTGCCCGTCTGACGTTGAACACCGACAGATTAAGTACCGGAACAACGTGATTGAATGCGATCATGGCAAACTGAAACGGATAATCGGCGCC
>NZ_JAOWCD010000099.1:0-44490 GCF_030337175.1 Citrobacter sp. Ca225
ATCCCCGGTCGGGCGGCTGTTGGCATTCGGTTTGATCACAATACTCGGCTTCGTAAAGTGTGCGCCAGGCAGCGGAGCAACCGCCGCCAGATCGCCGTGTTTCTGACGCAGTTCGTCAACAGGACCGAAATCCAGCGCACGTAGCGGACAAGACTCGACACAGATCGGTTTCTTGCCTTCCGCCACCCGGTCATGACAGCCGTCGCATTTGGTCATGTGGCCTTTGGCGGCGTTGTACTGCGGCGCGCCGTACGGACAGGCCATATGGCAATAACGACAGCCGATGCAGACATCTTCATCCACCACCACAAAGCCGTCTTCCCGTTTGTGCATCGCCCCGCTCGGACAGACCTTGGTACAGGCCGGATCTTCACAGTGGTTACAGGCAATAGAGAGATAATAGGCAAACACGTTCTGGTGCCAGACGCCGTTGTCTTCCTGCCAGTCTCCGCCCGCATATTCATAAATGCGGCGGAAGCTGACATCCGGGGTTAAGTCTTTGTAATCTTTACAGGCCAGTTCGCAGGTTTTACAACCGGTGCAACGGCTGGAATCAATAAAAAATCCATACTGGGTTGTCATCGGTTACTCCTTACACCTTCTCAACCTGAACAAGGTTCGTATGTGACGGGTTCCCCTTCGCCAGAGGAGACGGGCGCTGGGTGGTCAATACATTGATACAGCCCCCCTGGTCAATGCGTTTGGCATCCGGGTCATACCAGGCCCCTTCCCCTAGCGCAACCACACCCGGCATCATCCGCGGCGTCACTTTCGCCTCAATATGTAGCTCTCCGCGACCATTGAAGATGCGGACCTTGTCGCCATTACGGATACCGCGTTTTTGCGCGTCCAGCGGGTTGATCCACATCTCCTGGCGGCACGACGCCTTCAGGACATCCACGTTGCCATAGGTGGAGTGAACGCGAGATTTATAGTGGAAGCCCGTGAGCTGCAATGGATAATCTTTGGTCAACGGATCGTTGTAGTTCTCAAAACCTGGCGTGTAGATCGGCAATGGATCGATGACATCGCCTTCCGGTAGTTCCCAGGTGGCGGCAATCTTAGCCAGTTCCTGCGAGTAGATCTCGATTTTACCTGACGGCGTGGTCAACGGATTGGCCTGCGGATCGTCACGGAACGCCTTATAGGCCACGTGATGTCCTTCCGGATCGCGCTGCTTGAACAGACCCTGCTTACGGAATTCCTCAAAGGTCGGCAGCGCCGGAATAGCTTTACGCGACTGTTCGTACAGATGACGCATCCATTCTTCCTGAGTGCGTCCTTCGGTAAACTGCTGCTCGACGCCCAGACGCTTCGCCAGCTCGCTGGTCATTTCATAGATGGTTTTGCATTCAAAACGCGGCTTAATGGCCTGATCGGCGAAAATCACATAAGACATATTCCCGCAGGAAGCATCCAGCGCGAAGTCCATCTGTTCAGAAGCCGTGCAGTCCGGCAGCAGGATATCGGCATACTTCGCTGACGACGTCATGTGGCAGTCGATGACGACAATCATTTCGCACTTCTTGTCATCCTGCAGGATGTCGTGCGTGCGGTTGATCTCTGAGTGCTGGTTGATAAGACAGTTACCGGCGTAGTTCCAGATCATCTTAATCGGCACGTCGAGTTTATCTTTGCCGCGCACGCCATCACGCAGCGCAGTCATTTCCGGACCACGTTCAATCGCGTCGGTCCACATAAACATTGAGATACTGGTTTCTACCGGGTTTTCCAGCGTTGGCATCCGTACAAACGGCAGACCGTAAGAGCCTTCACGTGCACCGCTGTTGCCACCGTTGATCCCGACGTTACCGGTTAAAATGGCCAGCATTGAAATGGCACGGGTGGCGATTTCACCGTTCGCATGGCGCTGTGGTCCCCATCCCTGGCTGATATAGGCTGGTTTTGCGCTGCCGATTTCTCGCGCCAGTTTGATAATACGGTCTGCCGGAATGCCGGTAATTTGCGCTGCCCACTCAGGCGTTTTTGGCGTATCGTCAGTCCCCTGCCCGAGAATATAAGCCTTATAGTGGCCATTCTTCGGCGCGCTGGCTGGCAACGTTTTCTCGTCGTAGCCCACACAGTACTTATCGAGGAACGGCTGATCGACCATATTCTCAGTAATCAGCACATAAGCCAGCGCATTCACCAGCGCCGCATCGGTACCCGGACGAATCGGGATCCATTCATCTTCACGACCGGCCCCGGTATCGGTATAGCGCGGATCGATAATAATCATCCGGGCATTCGATTTCTGTCGCGCCTGTTCCAGATAGTAGGTCACCCCACCGCCGCTCATACGGGTTTCGCCAGGGTTGTTACCGAACAGCACTACCAGCTTACTGTTTTCGATGTCCGATGGGCTGTTACCATCCGCCCAACCGCCATAGGTGTAGTTCAGACCCGCCGCGATTTGTGCGGAAGAGTAGTCGCCGTAGTGGTTCAAATAACCGCCGCAGCAGTTCATCAGACGCGCCACCAGGGTATTTCCCGGCGGCCAGGAACGGGTCATCGTACCGCCCAGCGTACCGGTGCCGTAGTTCAGATAGATAGACTCGTTACCGTAGTCTTTAATCAGACGCTGCATGTTGTTGGCGATGATGTCGTAAGCCTCATCCCAGGTGATGCGCTCGAATTTGCCTTCTCCGCGTTTACCGACGCGTTTCATCGGGTATTTCAGACGATCCGGGTTATAGACGCGACGACGCATGGAACGTCCACGCAGACAGGCACGCACCTGATGCAAACCGTCGTAGTTGTCATCACCGGTGTTGTCGGTTTCAACGTATTTGATTTCGCCATCCACAACATGCATGCGCAACGGGCAACGACTCCCGCAGTTTACGGTACAGGCGCTCCAGACGACTTTTTCGCTGGCTTGTGCCGGACTCAGGGCTTCGGCAGCATTAGCGATACGGGTAAATGGCAGGGTAAACGCGCTGCTGGCCATCGCCAGTCCGCCAATCGCCGTCGTTTTGACCAAACCGCGACGACTCACCTCCGCTGCCATCACGGCATCAGGGATCTTCGTTTTCATAAAGGCTCACTCTGCTTGCTTACAGTAAAAAAACAGAAATTGATATTATTATTTGAGTAGTTAAGCAACGTTATATAGTTCTACATACAACGTATTTACAGGATAACAGTGCAAAATGCTGAATTTCATTCGAAAGTAATATTACCCCTAAGGGGGTAATGATTATTGTCCGGCGTCAAACAGGCATAAAAAAAGCGCCCAAAGGCGCTTTTTAGAAAGAGTGAAGCGAGGATTAACCGATATATTCCAGTCCGTTCATGTACGGACGCAACACTTCCGGCACTTCGATACGGCCATCAGCCTGCTGGTAGTTTTCCATCACCGCCACCAGCGTACGACCAACCGCCAGACCAGAACCGTTCAGAGTATGCACCAGACGGGTCTTTTTGTCGGACTTGCTGCGACAGCGAGCCTGCATACGGCGCGCCTGGAAATCCCAGACGTTAGAGCAGGATGAAATCTCGCGGTAGGTATTCTGCGCCGGTACCCACACTTCCAGATCGTAGGTTTTGCATGCGCCAAAGCCCATGTCGCCGGTGCAAAGAATGATTTTGCGATAGGGCAGACCCAGCAGTTGCAGCACTTTTTCCGCATGACCGGTCATCTCTTCCAGCGCTGCCATTGAATCTTCCGGGCGAACGATCTGTACCATTTCAACTTTGTCGAACTGGTGCATACGGATCAGGCCACGAGTATCACGACCGTAGGAACCCGCTTCAGAGCGGAAGCACGGTGTGTGCGCCGTTATTTTGATCGGCAGTTGGTCTTCGTCGATGATCTCATCACGCACCAGGTTGGTCAGCGGCACTTCTGCCGTCGGAATCAACGCGTAGTTGCTGCTGTCAGCCTCTTCTTCCAGCGGACGCGTGTGGAACAGATCGCCGGCAAATTTCGGCAACTGCCCCGTGCCGTACAGGGTGTCATGGTTGACCAGATACGGCACATAGTTTTCGCTGTAGCCATGCTGTTCGGTATGCAGATCGAGCATAAATTGCGAGAGCGCACGGTGCATACGGGCAATCTGCCCTTTCATCACCACGAAGCGGGAACCCGTCAGCTTAACGGCAGCAGCGAAATCCAGACCGGAATGCATTTCGCCCAGCGTGACGTGATCGCGAACCTCAAAGTCGAACTCGCGCGGGGTACCCCAGCGGCTGACTTCAACGTTATCGTTTTCGTCTTTACCGACCGGCACTTCGTCTGCAGGCAGGTTAGGAATGGCCAGCGCGATATCACGAATCTCAGCCTGTAAAACATCCAGCTCCGCTTTTGCGGCATCCAGCTCTTCGCCCAGTTTGTTCACTTCCAGACGTAAAGGCTCGATATCTTCCCCGCGCGCTTTCGCCTGGCCGATGGATTTCGATCGAGAGTTACGCTCTGCCTGCAGGTTTTCAGTATTGACCTGCAAAACTTTACGACGCTCTTCAAGAGCGCGCAGCTTATCTACATCCAGCTTAAAGCCCCGGCGTGCCAGTTTTTCAGCGACTGCGTCTGGCTCATTACGCAGCAGATTGGGATCGAGCATGCTTATCCTGTGCTTATCGAATTGAAATGGGAAAATGTGACCACAGCCTGCGGTCACAGGGATACAGTGCCAACATTACCGCAACGCCTGCGCTAACGGTAGCGTTTTATAGGGCTATTTTGATCCTGTCCGGCGAGCCAGGCGAGCTTTTCGCCAATCTTGCCCTCAAGACCTCTGTTTGTGGGGTGATAATAGCGTGTTTGTGCCATCTCCGGCGGGAAATATTCCTCGCCCGCGGCATAAGCATTCGGTTCGTCATGTGCATAACGATATTCCTGGCCGTAACCCATCTCTTTCATCAACTTCGTCGGCGCATTGCGCAGATGAACAGGTACGTCATAGTCAGGACGTTCGCGGGCATCGGAGAGCGCCGCTTTAAAGGCGGTATACACCGCATTGCTTTTCGGTGCACAGGCCAGATAAACAATCGCCTGGGCGATGGCGCGCTCGCCTTCAGCAGGCCCCACACGCGTGAAGCAGTCCCAGGCGGAAATCGCCACCTGCATCGCACGCGGATCGGCATTGCCCACATCTTCGGAAGCAATCGCCAGGCAACGGCGCGCGACATACAGCGGATCCCCCCCTGCCGTAATGATTCGCGCATACCAGTAAAGTGCCGCATCCGGCGCGCTGCCGCGAACTGATTTATGCAATGCGGAAATGAGATCGTAGAAGCGGTCGCCTTTGTTATCAAAACGCGCGCTGCGCTCACCGGCGATTTCGGTCAACAACGCGGGAAGCAGTACTCGCTTGCCGCTATCATCCACTTCGGCCATATCAGCCATCATTTCCAGGGTGTTCAATGCGCGGCGCGCATCACCATTGACCAGTTCCGCGATAGCTTTGCGGGTATCATCCGGCAGAACGATATCCTGGCCACCATAGCCCCGCGCCTTGTCTTCCATCGCCTGACGGAGAACCTGTTCGATATCTTCCGTGGTCAGCGATTTGAGCAAATAGACGCGCGCCCGCGACAACAGCGCAGAATTCAGTTCAAACGACGGGTTTTCGGTGGTTGCCCCGATAAAGGTGATCGTGCCGTCTTCAATATGCGGTAAGAACGCATCCTGTTGGCTTTTATTAAAGCGATGAACTTCGTCAACAAAAAGAATAGTGCGACGCCCGGCATGACGATTCTGACGGGCGCGTTCGATGGCTTCGCGGATCTCTTTCACGCCGGAGGTGACCGCCGATATCCGCTCAACGTCGGCATCGGCGTAGCGGGCAATCACTTCAGCGAGTGTCGTTTTCCCGGTTCCCGGCGGTCCCCACAAGATCATGGAGTGCAGATGTCCGGCTTCAATCGCACGCGGCAACGGTTTACCCGCAGCCAGCAGGTGCTGCTGACCAATATACTGCGCTAAATTTTCTGGCCGCATCCGCGCGGCCAGTGGCTGAAAGGTATTATCAGAAAAATCGAGCGACAGGTTGCTCACGCAGGCCTCTACTTACGTTGGTCGTCTACCGTTACGCCTTGCGGTGGAGTAAAGGTGAACTTCGATGCGTCAACGGCGCCATTCTGCTGTGATTTCAGCTGATAGCTGCTGCGCTGGTCATCCTGCTCCACGGCGCTGAACTGATGAATAGTCCCGTCACGGCCCACATTGATGGTGAACTGTTTCAGGTTACCGTTGCTGGTTTTCGGCGTCAGGACGAAGTCGTCACCGTTCTGCTTGATATTGTACTGTTGCCAGTCGCTGGACTGGTTGCGGGCAATCAGCATAAACGGCGTGTTGCCAGTGGCGTCTTTCAGCCAGGTCGCGGTGGCCTGCTCAACAAACGGGTTGAAGAACCACAGCGTTTTCCCATCAGAAACCAGAATGCTTTCATCAGGCTGCGTCATGTGCCAGTTAAACAGGTTCGGACGCTTCACCCACAAATCACCCTGACCTTCCTGAACAGCAGCGCCGCTGCCATCAGTCACTTTCTGTGTGAAGCTGGCGTGGAAGCTGCTTACTTTATCCAGACGACTTTTCAGATCGCTGGCGGCATCCGCCCAAACGCTGCTTACCACGAATCCTGAGAGTAATGCACAGGTGATTGCGATTTTTTTCATTGTTATTCCTCAAAATACGTCACTCCCGACCGGGAGATCCCTCTGCTATCCATTCCAGGCCAAAAATCAGCGTGAGGAAAGAAGACAATACTGAATTACGTAACTTTGCACTTAGTCAAACGGTGGTGGCGCCAGCACTTCACGATTGCCGTTATGGCCTTGTTCGCTGACGATTCCCTGCGCTTCCATCTGTTCGATAATGCGCGCCGCACGGTTGTAGCCAATACGGAACTGGCGCTGTACGCCGGAGATGGACGCTTTACGTTTCTCTGTCACAAAGTTGACAGCCTGATCGAATAACGGATCCAGCTCTTCGCCACCGTCAAAGCCACCGCCGCCGCCTTCGCTTTCGCTGTCGGAGGTGATGCCATCCACATACTGCGGACGCCCACGCGCCTTCCAGTCCTGCACCACCGCATGCACTTCCTGGTCACGGACAAATGCGCCGTGAACACGCACCGGCATGGTGGAGTTTGGCCCGGAGTAAAGCATATCCCCCATCCCCAGCAGCGATTCTGCACCGCCCTGATCGAGGATAGTACGCGAGTCAATCTTACTGGACACGGTGAAGGCAATACGTGTCGGTATGTTGGCTTTAATAAGACCGGTAATGACGTCAACCGATGGACGCTGTGTCGCCAGCACCAGGTGGATCCCGGCCGCACGGGCTTTTTGCGCCAGTCGGGCAATCAGCTCTTCAACTTTCTTACCGACGGTCATCATCAGGTCGGCAAATTCGTCAACCAGCACAACGATATACGGCAGTTTTTCCAGTACCGGATGCTGCGCATCCATACTGTCGCCCGGTTTCCAGTACGGGTCCGGAATTGGACGTCCCATCCGCGCGGCTTCGGCTATCTTCTCGTTGTAACCCGCAAGATTACGCACGCCCAGCGCAGACATCAGCTTGTAACGGCGTTCCATCTCGTTAACGCTCCAGCGCAGGGCGTTGGCGGCGTCTTTCATATCCGTGACGACTTCCGTCAGCAGATGCGGAATGCCTTCGTAAACCGACAGCTCCAGCATTTTCGGGTCGATCATGATGAAACGAACGTCTTCCGGCTGCGCCTTGTAAAGCATGCTGAGGATCATGGCGTTCACCCCAACCGATTTACCCGAACCGGTTGTTCCCGCCACCAGCAGGTGCGGCATTTTCGCCAGATCGGCTACCACCGGATCGCCGGCAATATCTTTACCCAACACGACGGTCAGCGGCGACGGGTTTTCACGGAACTTCGCGTTATCCAGCACTTCACGCAGGTAAACGGTCTGCCGTTTTTTGTTCGGCAATTCCAGGCCTACGTATGGTTTACCCGGAATCACTTCCACCACGCGCACCGCGACAGTCGACAACGAACGCGCCAGGTCACGAGAAAGGTTGGAAATACGCGCCGCTTTCACACCCGGCGCCAGATTCAGTTCAAAACGGGTGATCACCGGACCTGGCGAGTAATTCACCACATCAGCCTTGATGCGGAAATCAGCCAGGCGAGCTTCAACCAGGCGCGCCATTTGTTCCAGCGCGAAGGTATCAACCGGCTCCACTTCACTCGGTGGCTGCGTCAGCAGATCCAGCGAAGGCAGTGGCGTCGTCGGTTTTTGCAGCGGACGGCTGTCACCATTGCGCATCAGCAGCGGGTGAATCAGGCTTTCCTGCGGCTGGGGTGCAGCAGGTTGCTGCGTCACTATCGGCTGATGCGGTTGCTGATACTGTGGCTGCGGCGCTACCGGCTGTTGTGGTTGTTGATAGTGCGGCTGCGGCGCTACCGGCTGTTGTGGCTGCTGATACTGCGACTGCGGCGCTACTGGCTGTTGCGGCTGCTGATACTGCGGCGTTGTGGGTGGCTGAACAGGCGCAGACTCCGGCATTACGCCCGGTGTAAACAGCGGCTCATGCGGGCCGTTATCGACCAGCGTTTTCATGGGTGAAAACTCAAAATCATCCAGCGAGAATGGATTCGCTCCGGCAGGTTGCTCACCGGCGTAGCGCTGTTGCTGTGAAGAGGCAAACTGGCGCGCCAGTTCAGCTTCCGCAGCGGCATCTTCATCGTCGGCCTGCGTCGCCTCATGCTGATACTCGTCGCCATAACGACTTTGCTGTGACTGAGCAAACTGACGAGCCAGTTCGTCCTGTTGCATGGCGTCGATTTCATCATCGCTATACTGCGGATCGTGTTGACCGGCTTCACGCGCTCTCTCCTCAGCCATACGCTGAGAAGGCAATTTAATACCATACGATGCCAGCTCACGGCGTGTCGGTACACGTACGCGATTGGGACGAGGCAGTTGCGGGCCAATCCCTTCTTTCACCTGCGGACGCGGCGCTCCGCCATTCGCGAGGCTGAAGACTGGCGCTGCAGCTGCCGCAGTCGCACCGGCTGATAAGGTCGCATCCTTCACGCTTGCAGCGATCGGCGCAATGGTCGCAGCGGTGTCAACAGGCGGTATAGAAGGCGCAGTTGACGGTGCAGGAACCACCGGTTCCGGCGCGTTAACAGGTTCAGGAATCGGCTGATACCACGCGGCCAGTTGCTCACGTTCACGCGCACGCTTCTCTTCCACTTCTTCAAAGTAGTACAGCGGCGGGCGCGCAGGTTTTGTCTCTTCGACTACCGGCTCAGGCTCAGTAATCGGAGCCTGCGGAACCACAGGTTCCTGTGGCGATAAAGGCTCCGGCTGATACGCTGGCTGATGATAAACCGGCTGCTGGACAGGCTCGGGTTGATAAACCGGCTCGGGCTGCCAGGGTTGCTCTACCGTAGCTTGCGGTTGCTGCCACGGTTGTTGCGGTACGCCTGGCTGCGGATAACCAGCTTCAGGAGCCACAGACGCAGCATTTTGCGGTTCAGTCGGAACAGGCTGTTGCCATGTCTCATACTGCGCCTGCTGCGGCTGCGCGTACGGGTTGTGCGACGGATAGCCTTCCGGCGCAGGAGCAATCACCGGCTCGCCGGTTTGCGGGCCTGGTACGGGTTGCCATGCAACCGCAGGTTGTACAGGAACGGTTTCTGCGCCTGGTACGGGCGGCGTTTGCATAATCGGATCGACCGGCGCAGCCCAGGCCTGAGTCGCAGCCGTTGCTGCCGCCGCAGCGGCGACGGGTTCGGTCACCGAATGACCGTTTAACAGCGGATCGTATTCATCATATTCCGGCTGTGTCGCACGATGCCCGGAGAACAGCACATCGCCAGGATCGGCCGCGACGCCGCGCGCGCTGTAGGCTAT
Organism: Citrobacter sp. Ca225; assembly: GCF_030337175.1. Lineage (NCBI taxonomy): Bacteria > Pseudomonadati > Pseudomonadota > Gammaproteobacteria > Enterobacterales > Enterobacteriaceae > Citrobacter > Citrobacter sp. Ca225. Next base: position 9,844 of record NZ_JAOWCD010000099.1, read on the forward strand.
CTCATCGTCATCATCCATGCGTCTGCCGGAGAAGAGCGCCGCATCCGTCTGACGGCCATGCGGATTGATAAATTTTTCAGCCAGACGTTTACGGCGCGCCAGCGCACCGCGAAGAATACGCGCCCGACGGGATTCACGTTTCCCGCCCTCGACTTCATCTTCATACTCTTCATCGTCTTCGTATTCGTCGTCTTCTACCCAGGTATCATCACGACGGGTACGGTTGCTGGCAAAGGTCAGAATATTGAGCAGCCAGCCGCCAAGTTTTTCGGCGATGCTAACCCAGGACCAGCCGGTAAAGAGCGTCAGCCCTGCCGCCCACACGCACAGAAGCGTAATGGTGCCACCACTGCTGTGCAGCAACGGTTGCAGCGTGGTACTCAACAGACTGCCAATCACCCCGCCGGAGGCGAAGTACCAGATGTCATCGGCATTAATAGCGGCCAGACCACAGGAGGTAAGGATAAGCGCCAGCACGCCAATGATGCGCAGCGAGACGGCAAAATAGTCGATATAGTCATCGGTCGCCTGGTGACGCCAGGCAAACCAGCAGCCGCCCACAATGATGACAGGAATGGTGTACGCCATTATCCCAAAGATAAAGAACAGGGTATCCGCCAGCCATGCCCCCGGCGCCCCGCCCAAATTATGGATAGGCTCATGCCAGGCCGTTTGCGACCAACTGGGATCAGAAGGATTAAAGCTCAGTAAGGCTGCCATCAGCCAGACGGCAAAAAGGGCAATAAGAATCAGCAACGCCTCCAGAAGTCGGCGCCCGCTGCTTAACTTTGTCAATGTGACTTCTTTGTCTTCAGTGTATTCCTGGCTCAAAAAAGGCTCTCCAGGTTTCGGGCTTTTCCTGCCCGATGCTAAAACGGACAACAGCACCGGGTTACCCCGGCACTGTTGCTGTATGGATTAACAGGAGTGTAATCAAAATACGCCGATTTTGCACCTGTTCCGTATTAGCGCGTCTTAATAACCAGACGATTACTCTGTTTGACTTCTTCCATTACCACGTAAGTACGGGTGTCATTGACGCCAGGCAGACGCAGCAGGGTTTCCCCCAGCAGCTTACGGTAGGCTGACATGTCCGGCACACGTGTTTTCAACAGGTAGTCGAAATCGCCAGACACCAAATGACACTCTTGAATTTCTTCAAGTTTTTGTACTGCGGCGTTGAATTGTTCAAACACATCCGGAGCGCCACGATTCAGAGTAATCTCAACAAATACCAGAAGTGATGCATCCAGATAATGCGGGTTTAACAGCGCTGTATAGCCCTGAATGAAACCCTGTCTTTCCAGACGACGCACACGCTCAAGGCAGGGCGTCGGGGAAAGTCCCACTCGTTTAGAAAGCTCGACGTTAGAAATACGCCCATCCTTTTGCAGCTCATTAAGAATGTTACGATCAATACGGTCGAGATCTTTGCCAGGGCGCTTCTTGCTATCTACCATTATTATTGTCTCTCTGTATTCCTTCCCTACTCCTGCCTGACTCATCAAACATCATTGTCGAGAGTCGATGCCCATCACAATAGACCGAACCCAAGAGGATTAGCGGCGCGCAATGCCTGGGTCTATAGTGAGAAGACCGTTGCCTGACGGCAGCTATCGACATCACGAATGGCGTCTGTCCACACCATGCGTAGATTTCGCTAGCCCGGTAAACATGGTATTTATATGCATGATTATGCGGCACACACACAACACTGTTTTTTTCTTCCTCGAATGTTTTCGCAAAACAGCAGGTGATTGTCAAAGCAAAACATCGATTTTTAGTACAACATGCCAGTTATTCATTAGGCGTTAAGATGATTCATCATTTTATCACCTTATAACTGAGGGATTTTAAGTAGAATTCGTTATGGCGTGACGGCAGATTTGTTCACTCATTGGCCTCGTCTATTCCACAAATTGTTAACAAAATCGCTATACCCTTTTTTTACGCCGTCAAATTCCCTACAATCCAGCCCATTGCCTGCCAACAACAATGAGGATCTCATGGGCACGACCAAACACAGTAAACTGCTTATCCTGGGTTCCGGCCCGGCGGGATATACCGCAGCGGTCTATGCTGCGCGCGCAAACCTGCAGCCGGTACTGATTACCGGTATGGAAAAAGGCGGTCAACTGACCACCACCACAGAAGTTGAAAACTGGCCGGGCGATCCGAATGATCTGACCGGACCACTGCTGATGGAACGTATGCACGAGCATGCGACTAAGTTTGAAACCGAGATCATCTTCGATCACATCAATAAAGTGGACCTGCAAAACCGTCCGTTCCGTCTGATCGGTGACAGTGCAGAGTACACCTGTGATGCGCTAATCATCGCTACCGGTGCGTCCGCTCGCTATCTCGGTCTGCCGTCAGAAGAGGCATTCAAAGGCCGTGGCGTTTCTGCCTGCGCTACCTGCGACGGTTTTTTCTATCGTAACCAGAAAGTCGCGGTTATCGGTGGCGGTAACACAGCCGTCGAAGAAGCGCTGTATCTGGCAAACATCGCCTCTGAAGTTCACCTGATTCACCGTCGTGACGGTTTCCGCGCGGAAAAAATTCTGATTAAGCGTCTGATGGACAAAGTGGAGAACGGCAACATCGTGTTGCACACCCACCGCACGCTGGAAGAAGTGACTGGCGATCAGATGGGCGTCACGGGTCTGCGCCTGCGTGATACGCAGAATGCGGACAACATTGAGTCGCTGGATGTCGCAGGGCTGTTTGTTGCCATCGGCCACAGCCCGAACACGGCGATTTTCGAAGGACAGCTTGAGCTGGAAAACGGCTACATTAAAGTGCAGTCCGGGAGTCACGGTAACGCGACCCAGACCAGCATCCCGGGCGTCTTTGCTGCGGGCGACGTGATGGACCACATTTACCGTCAGGCTATCACCTCCGCAGGCACCGGTTGTATGGCTGCGCTGGATGCTGAACGCTACCTCGACGGTTTAGCCGACGCGTGCAAATAGTTTTTACAAATCAGTAACAAAAGTAAATAAGGCGACTATAAGTCGCCTTTATTTTTGCCCCGTTGTAACATTGCCCTGGCAAAAAATTCTGATAACTCACCTGCAAAGCGCGCAATGAATAAAACTCGTCAACAAGAGCTAACCCGCTGGTTAAAACAGCAAAGTGTCATTTCCCAACGCTGGCTTATGATTTCCCGTCTGCTGGGGTTTGTGAGTGGAGTACTGATTGTCGCTCAGGCCTGGATCATGGCTCGCATTCTGCAACATATGATCATGGAGAATATCCCGCGCGAGGCGTTGCTGTTGCCATTTGTCGTGCTGGTGCTGATCTTTATCCTCCGTGCCTGGGTCGTCTGGTTACGCGAACGCGTCGGATTCCATGCGGGCCAACACATCCGGTTTGAGATCCGCCGCCAGGTGCTCGACCGCCTGCAACAGGCCGGTCCGGCGTGGATCCAGGGAAAACCCGCAGGAAGCTGGGCCACGCTGGTGCTGGAACAGATTGACGATATGCACGACTACTACGCTCGTTATCTGCCGCAGATGGCGCTGGCGGTGTGTGTGCCCATCCTGATTGTCGCGGCTATTTTTCCGTCAAACTGGGCCGCCGCGTTGATCCTTCTCGGCACCGCGCCGCTGATCCCTCTGTTCATGGCGATGGTCGGTATGGGCGCTGCTGATGCTAACCGGCGTAATTTCCTCGCCCTGTCGCGTCTGAGCGGACATTTCCTCGATCGCTTACGCGGAATGGAGACCCTGCGCATTTTTGGCCGTGGTGAAGCTGAAACCGAAAGCATTCGCGTCGCCTCGCAAGATTTCCGCCAGCGTACGATGGAAGTCTTGCGCCTTGCCTTTTTATCCTCGGGCGTACTGGAGTTTTTTACCTCGCTTTCCATTGCGCTGGTCGCGGTTTACTTTGGTTTTTCCTACCTCGGCGAACTTAATTTCGGCCACTACGGCACGGGCGTCACGCTGGCAGCAGGCTTCCTCGCCCTTATTCTGGCCCCTGAGTTTTTCCAGCCGCTGCGCGATTTGGGGACGTTTTATCACGCTAAAGCACAGGCGGTTGGCGCGGCAGACAGCCTGAAGACTTTTATGGAAACGCCGCTCGCCCATCCTGAACAAGGTGATGTGGAACTATCCACGCAAGAACCTGTTTCCATTGACGCTGTCGATCTCATCATTACATCGCCAGAAGGTAAGACCCTGGCGGGACCACTGAACTTCTCCCTCGCTGCCGGGCAGCGTGTCGTGCTGGTCGGTCGCAGCGGTTCGGGTAAGAGTTCTCTGCTGAATGCGCTTTCCGGCTTCCTCTCTTATCAGGGATCGCTGCGCATTAACGGGGTTGAACTTCGCGATTTGTCGCCAGAGTCCTGGCGTAAGCATCTCTCTTGGGTGGGGCAAAACCCGCAGTTGCCCGCGGCGACGATACGGGAAAACGTTCTTCTGGCTCGCCCGAATGCCAGTGAGCAAGAGTTGCGTGCCGCGCTCGACAGCGCCTGGGTCAGTGAATTCCTGCCGCTGTTACCACAGGGCGTGGATACGCCCGTTGGCGATCAGGCCGGACGTCTGTCCGTTGGTCAGGCGCAACGCGTGGCAGTAGCCCGTGCGCTCCTTAATCCCTGCAAGTTGCTGCTGCTGGATGAGCCGGCTGCCAGCCTGGATGCCCATAGCGAACAGCGGGTCATGCAGGCGCTGAAAGCGGCCTCAAAACGCCAGACCACCCTGATGGTCACGCACCAGCTTGAAGATCTGGCTGACTGGGACACGATTTGGGTGATGCAGGACGGACAGATTATCGAACAGGGCTCCTGGGCCGAACTGAGTACCGCCAATGGCGCATTTGCGACGCTGTTGGCCCATCGTCAGGAGGAAATCTAATGCGCGCGCTACTGCCTTATCTGACGCTCTATAAACGTCACAAATGGATGTTAACGCTGGGCATCGTGCTGGCGATCATCACCCTGCTCGCCAGCATTGGCCTGCTGACGCTGTCCGGCTGGTTCCTCTCTGCGTCAGCCGTCGCGGGCTTTGCCGGTATCTACAGTTTTAACTATATGCTGCCTGCCGCAGGCGTGCGCGGTGCGGCTATTACCCGGACTGCCGGACGCTATTTTGAGCGGCTGGTCAGCCATGATGCCACCTTCCGCGTGCTGCAACATTTACGTATTCACACCTTCAGCAAGCTGCTGCCGCTCTCCCCTGCCGGGCTGGCTCGTTATCGTCAGGGTGAACTGTTGAACCGCATTGTGGCGGATGTGGATACGCTGGATCACCTCTACCTGCGCGTCATCTCCCCCCTGGTGGGAGCCTTCGTGGTGATTATGGTTGTGACGATCGGTCTGAGCGTGCTGGATGTCACCCTCGCCTGCACCCTCGGCGGCGTGATGCTGCTGACGCTGTTTATTATGCCGCCGGTGTTTTATCGCGCCGGGAAAACCACCGGACAAAACCTGACGCACCTGCGCGGACAGTATCGCCAGCAGTTGACCTCATGGTTACAGGGTCAGGCTGAACTGACCATTTTCGGCGCCAGCGACCGCTACCGCGCACAGATGGAGGCCACCGAGTTACAGTGGCACGAAGCGCAGCGCCGCCAGTCTGAACTGACGGCACTGTCACAGGCGCTGATGTTGCTCATCGGTGCCATTGCCATTTTGCTGATGTTGTGGATGGCGGCAGGCGGCGTAGGGGATAACGCTCAGCCTGGCGCGCTGATTGCCCTGTTTGTCTTTTGCGCGCTGGCAGCATTTGAAGCGCTGGCTCCGGTTACCGGCGCATTCCAGCATCTGGGACAGGTCATCGCCTCCGCCATGCGGATCACCGAACTGACCGAACAGAAGCCGGAAGTCACTTTCCCGACTGACGTATCCGACGTCCCGGTTCAGGTCACTCTGACGCTGCGTGACGTTTCATTCAGCTACCCCGAACAGGCGCAAAAGGCGCTGGATTCGCTCTCCCTGCAGGTGAATCCAGGCGAGCATATCGCCATTCTTGGGCGCACCGGGTGCGGTAAATCGACATTACTCCAACTGCTCACGCGCGCGTGGGATCCGCAGCAGGGCGAGATCCTGCTCAATGGTTGTTCGATTGCAACCCTGAATGAAGCGACGCTGCGCAAGACCATCAGCGTTGTGCCGCAGCGCGTGCACTTATTCAGCGCCACCCTGCGCGACAACCTGCTGCTTGCGGCGCCTGACGCCAGTGACGACCAGCTGACAGACACGCTGCGCCGCGTCGGGCTGGAGAAACTCCTGGACGATGCTGGCCTCAACAGTTGGCTGGGCGAAGGCGGTCGTCAGCTATCCGGTGGCGAACTGCGTCGTCTGGCGATCGCCCGTGCGCTTTTGCACGATGCGCCGCTGATGCTGCTTGATGAACCGACGGAAGGCCTGGATGCGACGACCGAAAGCCAAATGCTTGAATTGCTGGCAGAGGTGATGCGCGATAAAACGTTACTGATGGTGACGCATCGCCTGCGCGGGCTCGCGCGTTTTGATCAAATAATAGTGATGGACAACGGCCAAATTATTGAGCAAGGTAATCACGCAGATCTGTTAGCGCAGCAGGGTCGTTATTACCAGTTTAAGCAAGGTCTGTAAGCTATTATTGAACGATCCGACTCGCGTACTGGAGTTCTGCTGTCATGCGCCTGGTTCAGCTTTCCCGACACTCTATCGCCTTCCCTTCGCCGGAGGGCGCTTTACGCGAGCCAAACGGCCTGCTGGCGCTTGGAGGCGATCTCAGCCCTGCGCGCCTGCTGATGGCCTATCAACGCGGTATTTTTCCGTGGTTTTCGCCTGGCGACCCTATTCTTTGGTGGTCACCGGATCCCCGCGCCATTCTGTGGCCTGACGCGTTTCATGTCAGCCGCAGCATGAAGCGCTTTCATAAGCGTTCTCCGTATTGCGTCACACTGAATTATGCGTTTGGCCAGGTCATCGAAGGGTGCGCCAACGATCGCGATGAAGGGACATGGATCACCCAGGGCGTGGTGGAGGCCTATCATCGACTGCACGAACTGGGACATGCGCATTCCATTGAGGTCTGGCGTGAAAATACGCTGGTTGGCGGGATGTATGGCGTTTCCCAGGGGGCGCTGTTTTGCGGCGAATCGATGTTCAGCCGACAAGAGAATGCGTCAAAAACCGCACTGCTGGTTTTTTGCGCAGAATTTGTTCGGCAAGGCGGTAAATTAATGGATTGTCAGGTGCTCAATAGTCATACCGAATCGTTAGGCGCGGTCGAAATTCCGCGTCGGGTGTATCTGGAACACCTCGATGCATTACGCCAGCAACGTTTACCTCGCGATTTTTGGGTCCCTCGCACGTTATTTTTGCCCCAGGGGTGAATGTTTTCGGCACATTTTTTATCAGGGTGTTATAATTGCGGTCGCAGAGTTGGTTTAGCCCATTACCCCGCTGCCGTTAAGGATCCGTTCGCGTCAGGTAACGCCATCGTTTATCTCATCGCTCCCTTATACGTTGCGCTTCACGTGCGGCTTTGTCGTGTGTTTTTGAAGCGAATCGGAGTAATGCGCCAAATTTTGTTTGCTGCGTTTTAAACGTGCAAATCTTTACTTATTAAAAGAACTTCGGCATTATCTTGCCGGTTCAAATTACGGTAGTGATACCCCAGAGGATTAGATGGCCAAAGAAGACAATATTGAAATGCAGGGTACCGTTCTCGAAACGTTACCTAATACCATGTTCCGCGTAGAGTTAGAAAACGGTCACGTGGTTACTGCACACATCTCCGGTAAAATGCGTAAAAACTACATCCGCATCCTGACGGGCGACAAAGTGACTGTTGAGCTGACCCCGTACGACCTGAGCAAAGGCCGCATTGTCTTCCGTAGTCGCTGATTGTTTTCACGCCCGAATGGCGTCCAGATGATAAAAGGTCGGTTAAGCCGGCCTTTTTTGTTGCATGAAAATCCCTTACTCCTCCGCCATTCGCGCATACTCATCCGTCAGAAAATCCACCAGCGCTCTGACCGATGGCAGTAATCCCCTGCGTGAAGGAAAAACCGCGTGAATGACCTCTCTTCGTGGTTCCCAACCTTCCAGTAACGCAACCAGTTCCCCCGCCGCAAGCTGTTCTTTCGCCATTAAGATGGGAAGTTGCACGGCACCGACGCCGGCGATGGCCGCCTCGCGCAATGCCAGCATGTCGGTCGTGATAAATCGCGGGGTAAAGTGCACTTCCGCTCTGGCCCCTTGTGGACCATACAGTTCCCAGCGATGAATATGTTTGCCTGCCGAGAGACTCAGTCCGGGCCAACGGCTTAATTCCGACGGCGCCGTAGGGGTACCCATGCGTGCGATCAGCGCCGGGCTGGCAAACAACCGATGGGCGCGGTCGGCAAGCACCCGCATCACCAGATCGCTGTCCTCAATCGGGCGCGGACGCACTCTGATCGCAATATCAACGCCTTCCCCTACTACATCAACGCGACGGTTCGTGGCTTCGAGTTGCAACGTTACGTCGGGGTAACGCGCCATAAATTTCGCCAGCATTGGCCCCACGTGGACATGAAGCAGCGTCACCGGACACGTTAGCTTAACCACGCCCCGAGGCTCAACCTGCAATGCGGCAATCGCATCCTGCGCTGCCTGTGCTTCTACCAGCATGGCTTTACAGTGCTCATAGAACGTATGTCCCACTTCCGTGACGTTAAACTGCCGTGTCGTCCGCTGGATGAGCCGCACCCCCAGTTGCTCTTCCAGTTGTGCAATGCGCCGGCTGAGCTTTGATTTCGGTTCATCGAGTGCACGACCTGCAGCAGCAAACCCGCCCTGCTCCACGACATGAACAAACCACGCAAAATCATTGAGATCTGGCTTTACCATTTATTGTTCCATTTTCAGAACGATGAGGTCCATTTTAGCCACTACTCACCTCGCTGTCATGAATATAAGCTTATTCATAACGAAACAAGCCATTGAGGAGAGAATGATGAAACAAGTTACAGGCGTCTATACCGCACCTCGTCCGCACTGGGTTGGCGATGGATTTCCGGTTCGTTCACTGTTTTCGTACCAGTCCCATGCAGAACAGTTGAGCCCATTTTTGCTGCTTGACTATGCCGGTCCCCATACCTTCGCGCCGGGAACGGAAAAGCGCGGCGTGGGTGAACATCCCCACCGTGGTTTTGAAACGGTGACAATTGTGTACCGCGGTGAGGTTGAGCATCGCGACTCAACCGGTCGAGGCGGCATTATCGGCCCCGGCGACGTGCAATGGATGACCGCGGGTGCGGGCATTCTGCATGAAGAATTTCACTCTGAAGCCTTCACCCACAAGGGAGGAGAACTGGAGATGGTGCAACTGTGGGTGAACCTGCCAGCAAAAAACAAAATGACGGCTCCGGGTTATCAGAGCATCACCCAGGATTTCATCCCGACCGTTGAGCTGCCGGACGATGCCGGGACAGCGCGAATTATTGCCGGTCAGTATCAGCAGACGACCGGTCCGGCACACACGTTCTCACCGCTGAACGTCTGGGATATGCGGTTACAACAGGCGCGCCCGGTGACGCTTTCGCAGCCTGAAGGGTGGAGTACCGCGCTGGTCGTCCTGAAAGGCTCAATCACGGTAAATGGATCGACAACAGCAAGCGAGGCGCAACTGGTGGTATTAAGCCAGCAAGGGGACGCACTGCATCTGGAAGCCACCCACGATGCCAGCGTGTTGTTACTGTCGGGGGAGCCGCTGAATGAACCGATCGTCGGCTACGGTCCGTTTGTCATGAATACCAGACAAGAAATCGCAGAAGCCGTTCGCGATTTTAACGCGGGCCGCTTTGGTCAACTCTGAGCGTGAGAAGGTCGTGAAGAGCCGCGAAAAGTGGATTCACAACGCTAAATCGCTTCCCCGACGGCTTACGTTGGGGAAGATGTACAATGCGTAACCAAACGAGAAGTAAAGCGTAAATACTGCTTGACCGTTTTAGTGCAACTCCCTATAGTAGCGCCCCGTTGCCCCCCAAGTGGTCAGGCAGCAATACAATATGGTGAGGTGTCCGAGTGGCTGAAGGAGCACGCCTGGAAAGTGTGTATACGGCAACGTATCGGGGGTTCGAATCCCCCCCTCACCGCCATATTTGATACAAAATCAATTAGTTACAATACATATTTGGTTTTGTCCTGCATAAAATGCTGCATAAAGAAGCTCGTGTAAACGGGCTTTTTTTGTATCTAAAGTTCTTGTTTTTACTGTGATTTTCCTGATGAAAGGTTTGTTTTTGGACCTTTGGTTGCTACACCAAACTTACTATAGATTGTGTAAAAACGACTCTCCTTCCCTACTTGAAACGCTTTAGAAGCGTTTGCATAAGTTATCTCTCGGTAGTAAAAAGCACCGAGTTCCTCTGTCTGATGCTGCTGTTGCCCTGTTAAAGGCTTTACCACGCTTTAAGGGTATCAATTTTGTATTCCCTGCCCCTCGCGCTGAAACCCTTTCTCATATGTCGTTATTGGCTGTATTGAAACGAATGGGCCATAGTGGGTTAACGCAGCATGGCTTCCGTTCTACTTTCCGTGAGTGGGCTGGTGAAACGACGGACTATCAACGTGAGGTTATTGAACATGCTTTGGCGCACCAGTTGGCAGATAAGGCCGAGGCAGCGTATCAACGTGGGACGTTATGGCCTAAGCGGGTGGCGCTGATGGATGATTGGGCGGGGTTTTGTTTTGCAAACATATTAACCCCACTAAGTGATGTTACTATGTTATGACAGGCTTGGATGTTCTCAGCCTGTCATAGATAATCAAAATATGTGAGTAACACAGAATAATTAATGCCGTTTACTCATATAGCAGAATGATATTTGTTATATTAAGCTGTTGTTGGTAATTGTATATTACTTGACATTATGTGAAGGTTCTCCATATCTTCATCCCATAACTTATGGGCCATCATATTACCCCGCAAAGTCAGATAATCCTCGCTCGTATGTAATACAGTAGCCGATACTGCAGAAAATATGGTACTTCTTTGACATTCTTTCAGTATCCCTCTAACAGTACCGATTAATTTTCTTTTATTTTTGCTTATTGGATTTGAAAGATATCCCTCAAATAAAGTTAAAGAATCCTCTATTTTTTCCGCAATTATAGCTCCTGTTTCACATCTTGGCTTAACCAAATGTTCTCTATCGTTAAGATTTAAAACATCTATAGTCAGAATACCTTTCTCATTCCTCCCTTTCATTCTGAAATTTTTAATATAAAAAAACTCTGCCGGGAGTTCCTCAAAAGGATTAACTATTGGTTCTTGGACAACATCATGTGTCCCTTTAGAACCATTACAATGCCGACATGAAGGTAATAGGTTATTCCACTCTATTACATCATCAGGGTAATCATTCTTATCTTTAAAATGCTCCACCTCATGATATGTGCTTTTTTCACCAAGCTTAACCTCACAGTATGCACATTTTTTATCACTTAACTCCATCAACGAATTTTTTACATCATCATGATGCCATACATGAGTACCGCTGCTCTTAAATTTTTCAGTTAAACGACTAACATTCTGAGGAGAAAAGAATAGAGGTGTAAAATTTCTTTCCAGCTTAATCATTTATTTACTGCCCTCCTCGATTACTGAGGAAAGATCAATACTAAGCATTTTTCTAAGCACATTTGCTGGATGAAGTGCCCTATCTAATTCTTTATAAATACGCTCTGCTTCAATTTTATTCTCCTCATCAATAGCTTGATCAAATGCAGCAAGCATACTTTGTAATTTCTGACTTCTTGTGTCTTCCATTCCCATTACATCTTTGAGTACCTCATCTAATGTCCATCCAGTATAACCAAACTCATTACTCGGAAGTTCTCTGACGTATGTATATCCATTACTATCTGTCCCTAATGCAATTATCTGATTAGGTTCAGCATTTTGTATAATGTGAGGACTATGAGTAGTAACTATAAATTGTGTTGCAGGAAATGTGTCTCGCAAAACAGAAACAATTTTGGACTGCCATTCAGGATGAAGATGCATTTCCAGCTCATCAATCAATACAATGCCATCAAAATGCTGTGCTAAACATTCCTCATCAGGCATTCTTAGTTCAATCTCTTTTATTATGCCGAATAAAATACTCAGACATGATTTAAATCCTGATGACAAATATTCATACCAAATTTCTCCATTTGGAGTAGATACGAAAACATCAAATTTTTTCGCATCTACGCGAGAAAATTTATATTCAGCATTAAGCAGTGAAAAGCATTTTTTTGCCAACTCCAAATTAGCCTTATTATTTTCACTTAATGCTTCTGGTGTATTAACGAAGAGACAGCGTTTTGCGAACCAATTTTTCATATCCGCAACCGAAATTCCGTCAGTCAAAAGTGTGTATATGCTATGTTCTTGTCTCTCCTCATCTTTAGAGATATTAGATAAAGATACATATTTGAACATTCTAGAAATATTCAAATAAATCACTTTCCTTCCTGACTCTCTTAAGCCACTAATATATGAGTAATCCTTAGGATTGAACTGTTCAAGAGAAATATGACTTTCTCTAATATTGTCACAATCATTTAATACGGTATTTATCTGACCATCAGTAGACTGAGCATGTCTTTTAAGGACATAGCTGTTTGTATTAATAAAACTATGTGCTACGGAATCTAAAATTGTGGTTTTTCCTATCCCATTTGGTCCGCAAATAATATTCATGCTCGCATCAAAATTAATTATTGCTCTTTTTATACCACCAACATCTTTGATATCAATTTTTTGTATTTTCATTAATCTTCTCTTCTTTACAAGCCATTAAATGATGACATACAATTGAATAGTATGTCATTATACATCAATATAGTTAGATAATAAACAACCCCATTACATGCAATAATTAACATTTTCTATCAACGTATACCAACGCTATACCTAATATATCGTTAAGATTGTAAAAAGATGCAAGCTCAAATAACGTCTTCGATGATACAGTGATGTCTTACAAGAGATGAAATGCCTCCTAATGCAGCTTAACTGTCGGTGTTGAAACGCATGAGATATACCGACTTAACGCAGCATGGGTTCAGATCAACATTTCGTGATCGGGCAGGCAAAACTACATAATATCAACATAGGACGTTGTGGCCTCAGCGTGTGGCGCTGATGGATGATTGGACGCGATATTGTTTTGTCGTTTAACTGCTCTGTTTGAAAACACCATCAACAAGGTACTTCGTAAGATGGTCTATGACACAGCACATTTGCTGTCATGGTTTTAGCACTCTGGCGTGTAGCGCCTTAATTGAGTCTGGTCTATGGTCAGAAGATGCTGTAGAGCTTCAGATGAGCCATAAGGAAAGCAACAGCGTTCGCGCTGCCTATACCCATAAGGCCAAGCACCTTGACCAACGCCGCCTGATGCTCCAGTGGTGGGCTGATTTTCTCGATGCGAATAGGGATGGCATGGTCAGGCCCTTTGAGTTTGCTCAGAAACAATAATCGCCTTCCTACAAGCAAACAATCGCAGTAAATAAAAAAACAGGGAGGTTTTACTCTCCCTATAACTTGTCACTTACGCCCTTTGTTTGATTGTGCCAATACCGAAGCGGCAAGTTGCTTCGTTAACTCGCTGGAGCGTGGGTTATCAAGTGCTGAGGATGCCTTATGCTCCATCTTGCCACTGGTCTGGTTTGACGTCCCACGTTGAGAAAGCGCAGAACCAGCAAGGCTTTTCTGGATGGCTGAGGCATTAGGATCAGTCAGCGTTTTTGCAGCAGTAGAAGCCACATTTTCAGAAGTCTGTTTTACGTTTTTACTCATGAAACGAATCCCCAAAAGTCATGAACATCACTTATGTAGTGTTTTCATCAAAAAAAATCACTACATGCAGTGATAACCATGTTCTTTATAAGCCTTAATTCCACTAAAGACAACAAGGTTGCTGTATAAAATCACAGTATAAATGTAGTTAATTGATTTTATTTATAAAAATATTTTGTCTAATCGGAACAAGATACGCTAAAAGATTACTATCATCCTGAAATGGTTGTCTTCTGAAAATCAGGATTGAAGGCCGTGTTCTCATTACGTGGAGAATTCTGATACTGCTTTGCTGGCAGTGTTAAGGCGAATGGGGTATACCGACTTAACTCAGCATGGGTTCAGATCGACATTTCGTGATTGGGCTGGTGAAACGACCAACTACCCGCGTGAGGTTATTGAACATGCGTTAGCTCAGGCGTATCCGCTCATTTATATTATTATAGAAAAATCAATAAATTGAGATTGGTATTTGTGTTTCATATTTTCTTCTTTTGGCAGTGAAGTTGCGGTCGGTAAACTGGTCAATAGCCCTCTGGCCTATAGCCATCAACTTGACTTAGGATTAAAGTTAAGAATTCGAATAAATCCAAGAGGTCATTGATTAATCATGCAAATAGTTTCAGTTATAAATTATAAAGGTGGCGTTGGTAAAACAACCGTCACATCCAACTTGGCTGCCGAATTAGCATGGCGAGGGAAAAAAGTATTAGTTTTGGATATGGATGCTCAGGCAAGTTTGACGTTCTCGCTCTTGACACCTGATTTTTGGGACAAAAATCTTAAAAATGAAAGGACCATAAAAAATTGGTTCGACTGTATTAGCCAAGGTGAACAAACTATGCCACTGGCAGCACTCAGAGTTAGACCAGAGTCAATTAATAGTCGTTTTACGAATAGAGGCGGATGTGTTGATTTAATATCATCTCATCTTGGTTTAATAAATGTAGATCTAGAATTAGCAACTTTACTTGGTGGAGCAAGTCCGAGTCAAACGCAGAAGAAATATTTGAAAGCTCATGGTAAACTTAGGGAAGAGCTTCAAATACTTGGCGATGAGATGAATTATGATATTGTACTGATCGATTGCCCACCAAATTTTAATATCGTCACAAAAAATGCCTTAATAGCATCAGATAAAATACTTATTCCTGCCAAACCTGACTATTTATCAACATTAGGTATTGATTATCTTAAACGAAGCGTAGATTCACTTGTTACGGATTATAATTTCTACGCTGATAAAGATGATGATTATGAGAGAGTATCACCTGAAATAATTGGTGTAATATTTACCATGATACAAATAAACTCTGAGCAACCTATCGCAGCTCAGCGGCAGTATATTTCACAGACAAAAAGATTAAGAGTCCCTGTATTTGAGTCAATTTTCAGAGAAAATAAAACTATTTTTTCTGATGCACCCAGAGATGGCATTCCTGTTGTCTTAAATTTATATTCTAATTCAACACATTCATCAATCGTCACAGAAATTGAAGAGTTTGTCGATGAGTTTATTGAAAAGATTGGAGAGTAATCATGAGTGACTTGAAACAACTCGCCTCAGTCTTTCGAGAACTACAAGATGCTATTCTTGAGTTGAGTAATAATGATATTGAAAAAATCATATCCGGTGATTATCAATTCACATTAAAGCTAACAAGAAAAAAGAGTAGCATTGGGGCTAAAAATCAGTTAAATAATGATAAAGGATTTGATTATTTACTTGAATTGCTTAGTCAATGTGGTTCAAGAGAGGACGGGATAGAAATCTTAACAAAAGAGTTAAATAACAAATCGGAATATGAAAAATTCGCACGGCATGTAGATGTTGTTGTAATGAAAAGTGATAAAATAGAGAAAATAAGAGATAATATAATTGAATCTACCGTTGGCGCCAAACTCCGCTCCAATGCAATACAAAATAAAAATTAATTATATAATCCAATTAGATAAAAAGGGCCTCACGGCCCTTTTACATTTAAACACAAGCATAAAAATATTTGGTATATGTTCTACAGTGATCGTTTTTACCACCGCTACATGACTGTTGTGAATCTGTATTTATCAAAATACTGTTTAGTCCTGATGAACAAGAACAACCACCTGTCGCTCTGTTAGGAACAGTACAGGACCATTTCACACTATTATAATATCGAACATAAATACCTGATGCCGCTGAAGGTGTTAGCTCTGACCACTTACCGCTAACGCATGATAAAACCTTACCCATACTGTCTCGGCCCACCAGACCATTAGGCGTACATTTCGCATTTAACGTTGCCTGACCGTTCAGATGAAGATATTCACCGACTTTAACCCTTCCGGTTGATTCAATTGTCCCATTGGATTTTATCGTTCCGGCGGTCAGATTGCCTGACGCGAAAATATTACCTGCACTGTTCATATAAGCATTAACCGTTTTCGCGGTTCCAGCCCCAACAGTTCCAGACGCATACAAATCATAAGTACGAACACCTCCGGCCCATCCTGACGGTAGATCGTTGGGATTGAGTCCGTTGGTGGCGATACGTCCTCCGAACTTAGCCAGCCCTGTTGTAGAAAGCATGTTGAGATAGGTGTCGGATTTCACTTTTAAAGTGTTGTTGATGTTCACCTGCCCGTTCAAGGTTGAGGTTCCACCTACAGCAAGATCTGATGCAACAGACGCTTTACCCGTTGTATTAAGTGTTCCGGTCGTTGTTGTTCCTAATGCCGTAATGTCTTGAATGTTTTTGATGCTCTTACCGCCAAGATTCAGATCACCAGTCATAGGTAATGTTCCATCACGACGCAGGTAAACAGAATACATGGAAGAGTTGTAGCCCACACGGTAAGCTAATAATCCCCCGTCAGTAATATTGCTGTAGTTCCCTGAATTCTCACTCCACTGACCACCATAGCCAGAAGCTATCTTGGTTGTTCTGCTCATACCACCATCAACGCCCGCAGCCTGAACAGCTTTACCCAGCAGGTCATAGCGGACGTTCTTCCCTTCCTTCCACGGACTGCTGGTTGTTATCAGGCCATTGATCACATAATCCGGCGCTGTTCCTGAACGCTTTAACAAAATCTTATACGTGGATTTTTGCGCGTTTGTTCCGGTATAGCCTGCAGGCAACAGACCTTCATTAATCAACGTCTGGTAAGTGATTTCACAGCCATTAGCCGTACAGGTTCTTGGCCCCGGATCGCTGCTTTGATTATTAGTGGATGATAACGTTGAAACCTTGTCGTATCGAATACTGATATAACGGTTAACCGCCTCACCAAGCTGTTTTATTTGCGTTCCGACATTTTCAGCCATAACTGTTTCCTGATCTTTTTTCATATCCTGAAACTTCATAAAAGCAATAAGAGTGCCAATACCTAAAACGATTGAGACCTCCAGTAAGGTAAATCCTTTTTTCTTTATCATAATTATCTCTCCCATTTAAAAAATATGACCAGAAAAGGGCTAGCGCCCTCTTCACTAAATAGACGTGAATACTAATGTATTACTTGTGGCGTTATTACATGCTGCTGCGGTAGCTGCTACATCGAGCGTTCCATCTGCAGCTTTCACCACTTTAGAACCCACTTTAGCGGTGTAAAAGTTGCCTGCCGCCGCTGTTGCTATTTTCACACATTCCGCTGCTGGCACATTATCGTATGTGATAGTGAAAGAAGAACCTGCCGCAGATGACGGACCTGTAGCTGCCGCAGCCAGCGTCACATTCCCTTTGAAAGCGTTAATCGGTTTAGCTGCCGTTCCTGAACCACTTAGCATATTGTCAGGGAAAATCTTCGCCTGAACAGCTACTGTATTCGTTAGACCGGTGAAACTGGATGCCGAGGTATAGAGTGCTTTAACACCTGCCTGTATGGTGGCGATGTTATTACTTTCCGCCTGCGCTCTTTGTGAAGCCTGCACCTTGGGATACACAATAAAAGCCGCAACTACTAACGCTGCGATAATCCCCAAAACAAGTAATAGTTCGAGTAGTGAGAAACCTTTTTTACTTTTTCTTTTATTATTTAATAGAACCATTATTATCTCCTTTTTTGTTTTAATGATACCTCCTGTTATAACGCATCTTTCATATCTGGCAATAAGTGAAGAAAGATATATATTATTCCATCTGACAGACGGATGAATTGAAAAAGGCAAAGAGCGATCTTTGCCTTTTGGGAGATTTAAAAACAACATTTGTTATCACTACTACCATTATTACTTCCTCATGGGATATTAATCATATCTGATGAAGAATCAATAATGACGCTTACAACATAAAAATTAACATTTACTGGTCGAACAGAACGCATGAGTTAAAAGGAAAAAATAGTATTAACAAAAGGATTATTTAGCGTTCTGTTCTTTTATATAGATAACAGATATTAATCAGATATCAACCCCTGTCATGAAATTTATTTAATCTTTTTATTTCTGTCTGCCATCCATTTGAGCAAGAAACCACCTCCCTGCTTTTATATATTTTATCCGTTCAATATCATTCAACATAGGAGCAGAAAGTAAAATACCCATAACAAGTTCCTTATCCACTTCTTCGACACCACAATTCATAGCCTTAGCTACTTCCGCCCCAAGAATAATCTTGAGCCTTGTTTCAATTTTCTTTTGCTCTGATTTCTCCATTGACTTAAGGCGGTTAAGTTCAAGTTGAGCAAATGCCACTTTTTGCTTTAATGTTTTCTCTGTTCTTGATCTTTTACTTTCATTATCCATAGTTATTACCTCTTGTTGTTTATACATATTTAATTATCACAAAGATGAATAACGTCAAATTTATAAAATGTTATAGCATTAAGTGGAATGTTCATTTTAATACACCCTACAACCTATAGTATCTCTGGAAGATTGAGTTAAACTTCGCAGATATAAAAGTATTGCATCAAAAAACAGTCGTGGCTAAAATGACAACTTTTATTTATTAGGAATATTTATAATGACGGATGCATCCATAAAGCTAAATAAAAGTTTAAAATCTACTGCAATACTACTGATACTTTTTCTATTATCACCTATCATAGTTATTGTTGTTGGCATTATATTTTTTAACTCCAACTTCTCGACTTATCACTTTAACTTATACTACCTTCTTCTTTCAACTGTATGTTCGCTGCCAATATATTTTTTATATTTGAAAAGAAATTCCTATAAGAATTTCAATGATTTTATTTTGTTCATTTCAGCGTCCCTTACTGCAGTATCATACGTCACAGGAGGAGAATGGCTACTTTTAGCCAAACTACCAAGCTTAGAAATACAACTGCAGCATCCAAATATATTCTTTTTTACACTGATTAAACTCAATATAATAATTATTTGTACTATTGCTAAAACAATTATAACTTTCCATGAGTGGGTAAAGCTCAGTAGAAATGAAAAAACAACATCATTGAAAGATAGTCTTAAGCAGGCAAAAATTTATGTGTCAGATCGTCTAAAAAAATTAAAGTCTCTCCCAGACACTACCAACATAGACGATAAAAAACATAATGAGCATAGTTATAATAACGAAGTCCATAAAAAAGATAGAAGAAGCAAATAGTATTATCCATTCATTATCCGTAGTATCAACGCTCATAAACGCAAGTATATTTATGAGCAATAAAAATAATATCATCATTAGGTTTTGGCTTTTTATACTGATATTTTTCATTCAAAGACTCCATGTTAAAGATACACATATCACAATAAATATGTGATTTTATCAGTTTGTCAATGTAATGAAATAATATCTACAGATGAAACCTGCGCTCTCAGAAGTAAAACCATCCAAAAAACATGTTTTTGCAGTAGAGACTCAAGTTAGAAGCCATAAAAATAAAATTGTGCAACGCATGTGATAGTAATCACTGACTAAAAATGCCCCGCACTCTCCGCGTTACTTATTTTTGTACGTTTGTTATTTTAATTTTGCCTGTCGATTTTAAACTCCATTTTCGGTTCTTAACCTGTGAATTGTGCAACACATAACACTCTCTGTTTTATTAGCTTTTCTCTTCAATTTTAGCTATCCCGCCTTACGGCGGGAACAATTAATACTTCTTTTGCCCTTACGGGCCTTTTCTTTACTCTTTTTGTCCTACGGACGTGAAACCTACACCTTTAATCCAGTTTGCGCCGCTTAATCCGGCGTTTTGTTTTACAACAATCAGTATATTTCGTATTAATTAACTAAGGGGAAGTTTTTACATTGGCTTATTTTTTAAAGACAATGCCCACCTATACACTGCGTAGCAGTGTGTGGGGTCTACCGACGGTTGCCTGCCGCAGGCTAAAAGCAAAACCAACGTCAACCCCAAAGTTTTTCTGGCGAAAAACTAACAGCAGCATTTATATTTGAGGTTAATTTATTAATGGCGATTTTTCATCTGGATTTTAAAATTGTGAAACGAAGTGAGGGTATGACTTCCGTTGCGAAGGCTGCCTACCATGCCCGTACACGTATTACAGATGATCGCATTGGACAGGTTTTCGATTTTAGCCACAGAACAGATCTTCATGGTCATATTATATTAGCACCTGTTTCCGCCCCTGCTCACATTGTTGAAAGCTCCTCAGCTCTCTGGAACGAAGTTGAAAGAGTAGAACGCCAGAACAACGGACAAACAGCCCGTTATTTTGATGTCGCTATACCTGTGGAACTCAACAACGATGACAAGAAAAAAATAGTTGCTGAATACTGCCAGAAAAACTTTGTCGATAAGGGAATGATTGCTGATATCGTTTTTCACGATTTAGACGGTAAGAATCCCCATGCTCACGTTATGTTGACGCTGAAAACTATCACCGCTGCTGGCTTCGGCAAAAAAGACAGAAGCTGGAATGATAAGAAGATGGTTGTTCAGTGGCGTGAGTCGTGGGCCACCATGTCAAACAGCTACCTTAAAGCCGCTGGATGTGAAGAACGTATCGATCATCGTTCTCTCAGAACTCAATGTGCTGATGCCCTTACCCAAGCAGAAGAAGCATTCAGCGCTGAAGAAAAAGCATTCTGGCTTGCCAAGGCAACGGAAACCAATCGTCCTGCAATGCAACGTGTTCATCGTGCCAAATGGAATGACACCGATTCACAGGAACAACGATCTGCTGAACAAGCCCTGCGCAATCGTCAAATCGAAGAGGCTAAAAAGGTCTATACGACATTCAGTGAGCTACCACTGGAGATCATGGTTGATGTCAGAAGCTTTACGATTACACATCTTGCTGAACCCGAAGAGATTGTTCTACCAGACTTCCCGGCTACAACTAAACAGCAACCTGTTTTAGCGACATCGACCACAAGCAGAAGACCAGCCGTAAAATCTTACCGTGATCCTAATAAGATCAGCAAAGTTAGTGCCGCAGGGAAGAAATCCCCTGTTCTGGTTGCTCCTGAACCGAATAAATCCTCTAAATTGAAAACCCCATCTCTTCAAAACACCAGAGCGATGAACCGTGCTCCTACAAGTAATAGAAAGCAAGTTAAACCGCGTCAGAATGGTATCTTTAGGCGTTTCACACTACTGGTAGTAGGATATATAAGAGAGAGATTTGTATGGGCCAGAAGGAAGTCCGATAACATCGATGCCGATCATGACAAGCGTATTGCTGAAAATTATGTGTTTGATGAAGTGTTAGGGATCCGTGTTTCACGTGCTGAGTTTGAAAAACGCGCCAAATTTAACAATGACCAAAAATCATCAGAAGCAGAGTTCTGTGGAAACGTATCAGATAATGACGAGACAGTTCGTTTCCCAAGCCGTCCTAAAGATGAACTACTTGAACGCAATCATAGTCTGGATCTCACCCCTTCCGTGCCACACTCGTTTAAAAATAGCGCCCCACAACTGAAACCATCAGGATATCGTGGCAGAACATAAAAACAAAAATATATTAGCAAACGGTATATAGATTTGATGCCATTTTCTAACATCTAAAATAGACCATTTAGTTTATATTTAGCTTTACTTTCATTAAACATACTCGAAAATAATTTTGATATATTGTCAAGATCTTTTTCTACTTTTAACTTATTATTTTCATGCTGCCGCAATACTTCTCTATATCTATCAAACTCAACAATCCAGTTTGCTACATTGGCGCAATTATCTGAGAATCCATCAGATCGTCTTACGAAGAATAATGTATACTTATCTTTATTACTATTCGCAATTTCACGAAGAGTAGAGAAATTATTTATCAATGTAAGTTCCTTTTCTTTATTTTCCATTTCATAATATGCGCATAAATCATTCAGAAGACCCAAGTGTCTATTTTCGGATTTACAAACCTGACCTAAGTGATACTTATATGATTCTTTGACAACCAGTGAAACATTGTCAATATAAGAGTTAACAAGAGGAGTAAACGGATTTTTAAAAATAACACAAAGCATTAAATCCTTGTGCAAATCAATAACATCATTTTGGAACCTCAATGTTTTCACATAATTAAAAATACAATTCCTAATCGGGGTATTAAAGTTTTGATCAAAACTGAATTCTACTTCACTTTTAACAGCATTAAAATTTTTATACTCATCAGCAGTGAATATTGTATGTTCAAAGAAATCACTCTTTTGAAGATACTCCTGAAACTCTTGATAGCCATTATCATCTAACGAACCATCTTTGTAGATAATTGCTGTATTTAGTGCAACAAGATAAAGAACATCATTACGAATAAGTGAGCGTAATGGGGATGTATATTTTTTATAAATATCAGGATTAGTTGAATACGTAAAGATGTGTTTCAAAAGATGGTAAAGAACTCTCATATAGGGACTGATAACAGAGTGCCCCATTAGTGTATTATGGGCTTCCTCAAGTGTTTTCATTTTTCGTATATTTTGAAAGTATGACTTACCGCCAGATGCTACTATACCACCTTTCCCATCCATCTTATCAGGAGAATCAAGGAAAATACCGACCGATTTATGTAGGTCATTATGAAGAGCAAGCAGTGAGTTATAACGCTGTTCAAAATTATTGAAGTTTGCACTTTTCTGGTTTTCTTCAAATGTCTTTTGAGCTATATCACCTGAGCTTTTAGAACTTACGGCACTATCCCAAGCTATTATCAAAGCGATGAGTGCAATACTGGCTGTAATCTTATCATTAAACTTCATCTCATTATCAGGTATGTAAAACCAGATGATGTATACAGCAAACGCAATAACTATATAACGAAATAACAATTTAAAGAACCGAGTGTACATAATGGAAACCTACTGTATGAAGAGATTGCACCATCATACAGCAGATATGGTTCTATCATAAGAGTCTCGCTCAAAACAAAAAAGCCACTTCATATGATAACGGAGTGGCTTTTTTCATAATATTTTGAAAGTTTTTATTACATTCTTCGCCTATACACAACATTATCAGAGAAAATCGCTTTGCCCGCTACAAATCCAACAATAGCAATTAACGGGAGGCTGATAGTAGCCCCCGCCATGCCTGTAGACATTCCGATCACCGCTGACAAACCAAAAGTCAGGAAGAGAACAACAAACGCATACCAGCCGGGAAAGGTGCCATATAACACCGTCGCTAAACAGCCAGTACAGACATGAACCCCTCGCTGACTCTCTTTAAAACAGAACGGGCATTTGATGGTATTGTTTTCCATGATGGTGTCCTTAATTGGCTTTCCAGCCATTGTTGGTTTTAACGAGATTCATTGCACCATCAGCAGGTTCATTCATCCCTTTAACGTTGGCGAACGCTTTTTTGTCAATCCAGCCCGGAACGTCAACCAGCTTCCACGTATATGACACGCGAACAACCTTCTGACTACCGTTACCCGGTTCCGTCCATTCCTTAATCTCGTCAACGGCACGACGACCTACACAAGCGCCATCTGTTGTGCTCCAGACTTTGGCTTTTACTCCTTCCTCTGTTATCCCTAATACGTTCGAATCATAGCCCTGCTCAAAGACCATCATTCCCTGCTCAATAAATCCATCGAGGATCACTGAATTTGTCCCTGTGCCAGTCTGATCAAATCGTGGTTTGGCAAGACGGATGGGGAAACTGGTGTTGTTATTATCCAGCGAGAAGCAGTATCTGGTCTGCCCGATCTTGGCATTGATCGCTTTCTCGAAATCGCCTTTTTCACCACATCCCGCCAGAACTAACA
This sequence comes from Citrobacter sp. Ca225, assembly GCF_030337175.1. Classification (NCBI taxonomy): domain Bacteria; kingdom Pseudomonadati; phylum Pseudomonadota; class Gammaproteobacteria; order Enterobacterales; family Enterobacteriaceae; genus Citrobacter; species Citrobacter sp. Ca225. The sequence continues at coordinate 33,745 of NZ_JAOWCD010000099.1, forward strand.
CAGCACCTGCCACAAGAAAGACCTTTTTCATTTTCATATCCCATCAGTGATAACAGACTAAGCACTTGTACTGATACAGACAGAGACAACCCTTGAACAATTTCAATCACTAATCCGAAATGGCATCTAACACTGTTCAAACTGTAAGCATCAACAGACCAATACATCATTCTTGGCTAATACTACGTTAAACGTAGTATCGAAAACAAGGGAAAACTACGATTCTCGTAGCTCTTGATGATGAGAGTGCTTATGACCCAGCGAGAATCCCATAGAGATATTTTCTGTAAGCGTCTGAAAGAAGCGCGGTTGGCTGCTGGTTTTTCTCAAAAGAAGTTAGGTATCGCTGCCGGAATCGATGAATTTGTAGCAAGTACCCGCATTAATCGATATGAGAAAGGTGTCCATGAAGCCGATATACAAACAGCACAAAAGTTAGCCGAGACGCTAAAGGTGCCATTAGCATATTTTTATGTCGAAAATGACCACCTTGCCACTATCGTGATGAACTTTGACAAACTTTCTGCAGACGATATAGAAAATCTAATTGCCAAAATTGATAACCTTGACAAATAGAGTTTACCTGAACATCAACTGTTTTCGCATTTTACGCTAAAACAAGAGATATGAGCTGATATGGTTTTTAAAGATGCTTATATCTTTCTGCAAACTTGTAAAGAGAATCATTAATCTCATGAAGGTCTTTCTCATATATAACCACAACAATATTTCCAAAACTTAGATTTTTTCTGATCAAAAGTTTAAAGAATCGATACCGATATCAACACCTATACATTTATATTTATGTTAACGCTGTAGTCGCTAATCTTTTAATATTCTGCCTATCATATCGTTCTCTCTTATCATTTTAAATTAAACTATGCATTCAATATGAGAATTTAAATATAATTTACTCCTTTTTCTTTTTACCTCTACATATCTTAGATGCATCTTGGTCTTATATTAAGAACACCCTGTAACAAACTACGAGCCTTATAGATTTTTCACTTACTTAATTTTCTTGTATAATAAATGACATTTTTCAAAAAGGAATTTATGATGAATACTTTATTTGACATCTTTACATCCTATACCTCACGACTTATTAATAATGAGTTAATATATTCTATAGCATTAATATTTATCATATTCGGAGCATTTTACTATATCAGATGGAAAGCAAAATCTGGATTTTCCATATCCAATAAATTATTTATATTTTTAATTGGCTATAGAAAGAAAAATAAAAATGATCTAATCGATGATATTATTGACATTGAAAAATTCAATTTCCATTACAATACAAATGCCACATCAAAAAGGCAAATAACACGTTTTGAAGAGTGGGTAAGGAAATATGAACTGGATTTCAGATTGATATCAAAACTTAAAAGGCATTTCGATATTGATACATTGAGAGTAAGAAAAATAAATAAACTTTACTTAACTGGTGTCTTTATATGTATATTCATTGCTCTATTCACTACATTACAAACTTTTACTATTGCAATTAAACCAGCATTGTTAGTCAAAATGAACTCTACTGGATGGTTTTGGATAAACACTGACAATGCTATTGAATTTAGCTTTTTTGATAAAGCTGCAAAACCGTGGGTAATTAACGCAAAAATGTGTTCTCCTGAAGAAGATAACTTAAACAAAACAGTGTTCAATAATAAAACATTATCCTTTGATAAAAAGGAAGTCAAAGCTATTTGCAAATCTTTTATTGACGAAAATGATATTAAATATATAAACGAAAGCATAAAGGAGCAACAAATATTTTTCTACTTGGTATCTATAACATTAATTATATCGGCATTACTATGTTTTAAATATTTAATGTCATTGACCAATACATATGATTCTAGAACCATGATTTATTTTAAGATTAAAAAATTCAGGGAAAAAAAATATAAATAATTCAGTGATATTTTTAAGAGGTTTAAATTCACTTAAGCCTCTTAGTAAAATATATAAAAGCATAATTAGCATTGTTTTATGACATCATCGCTCTTATTGTTTCCTCACTCATCTGGCTGAGTTCAGAAACCAAGCGAATATAAACATTCTTTAACCTGTCTTCGTCGCGACGACTTACAGACTCTGATAATAGGTAATGGCTATAATTATTGACACAAATATCATTACCGTTTTCAAGAGTTAATTTCACCCCGTGTTCTGTATCTTCTACTTTGTTTACAATACAGATCATAAATGGTGTTTTGTCATGGGAATGGAAGAGTGTTATCATTTTAATATTGTTCATTTTTGTTTTTCCATTTTTCATTTATTACTATTTAGTACTCTAGCGTAAGCCTTAAAATCAAATATATTTTTGCTTTATCCATATTTTTAAACTTCTTTTTGAAAAGATCTTTATCTCTGTGCTTACGCACGTCTACGCCCTGACACTGACATTTGTTCATTGACTTCGAGATTGTGGTATTTAAAAAATCTATCCGCTCATTATTAGTTCTGTTTTCACTATCAAGTTAGAATTCAGATCCTATGTTCGAACATAGCATTTTCCCTCTGACATATAGCATTTGCTCTTAAACACATAGGAAAACTATATCCTTGGTAGCAGCACTTCGTGATTGTTGCGAACAATCACTCTGCTGAACAGGGCTTGCCCCTGTTAATATTGGATTTATCCAAAAAAGATCTCGTCGTAGACGCATATAAAGTTAAAGTAAAATTAATCAAGCAGTCCCGATAGTAGCAGCGGTTCGTGATTGTAGAAAACAATCACTTCGCTGTAATAACATAGTAGGAAAAATAACACAGATAACACCACTGGTGCCATTATCAAAATGGCACCAATCAACTAAAAAGAAGAACTATTTTCAATATTACATTCTTTAAAATGTCATCCAAAGCTTCGCTATTTGAATAATGAAGAAGAAAAATGCTCTCAAGCCAGCTATAGCTTAAAACAAAGTACGCACTCTCGGGAGTTAAAGTCCCGAATCCCGGTACTTAAGTTGATAACTATTCTCAAATAAAAATAATAAAGTGTTATTTGTATATATTCTGTAGCACTACAAGTTTTATACGTAAAAATATCAAGTGTTAGTTATTTTAAAAAATTTAAACTTTAAGTATTGACTTGCACACAAAATATAGTATTTACTTAAATGTATAACTAAAAAAATAAAGGAGTAAATACCATGATAGAAAATAAGATACAAACTGAAGTAAAGAAATCAAGAAGAGGTCTCCCACGTCATACTAAAAACCCATTTCTTAATGATACAAGTCTACATACAAAAACTGGCGTCAGACGTATTACTACAGGAAAAGATCGATTAGCATTAATTAATGAGAGTACGGGAGAGCAAGTTGGTAATGGTGGTTTCTTTCAGTCTATGGAAGTAGACAAGACACAGTTCGTGAAGCTTTATGTGGATGGCGTATCAGCTATTGAAGGTTTGTCTTCCTCCGGTAAGAAAGTATTCAAGATACTTTATCTTGCTATCAGAGATAATAAAGATACAGACACGATATTGATGTCATTCGATATCGTTGATCAAGATATCGTAAAAATATCAAGAACTACTTATTTCAAAGGTATGAAAGAACTTGCTGACAAGAAATTTATTGCTGAGACCATGATACAAAACTATTATTTTATTAATCCAGACTATATGTTTAATGGTGATCGTTTAACTTTCATGAAAACTTATTACTTGAAGGACAAAAATGCAAAAACCAAAAAGAAGATAGAAGGATAGAGGCAATAAAATTAATTGCCAAGGGAAAACACCGTAGTTTCAAGAAAGATGTTTACTCAAGCAGCTCTTATATGAAAGATAGCTCCATAAAGCCAAGGCATTTTCACAAACTCCCACCCTACTATAAAAACTGTATGGGGTGATTAAAAAATGAAGCGAAATCGAATGAGAACACGTTTTTTATATACCAGTTTACAAACTCATATCTTGGAGACCTACTTTTTATCATTGCTGACATATCAATCATATTATGTGTTGATCTACGTAGTTCTGATATATAGAGGACAAAATCGACATGTTCATAATGTGGATTTTCAACAAGAAAATTAAGTTCTGTCATTATATTTTCAGATTCATAAGGCATTATCGATTCATTAAGAATAACAAGTCCACCGACTGCTCTAGGAATGTTTAAAGATTCCTTTGTTGCCCTAATCTGTCTATTAGAGGTCGCTACAAGATCTTTTATATTTCTATAAGCATAATCCATTATCTTTTTTCTGAAAGCATCTGAATCGGGGTGTTTTTGAATCAATTCCTCAATATGAACCCTACCGAACCAACTTCTTTTGAGCCATTCATCAGTTTTGGCTAGCTCATTAAGTTTTTCATTTATTAAATCAGTCCTATCATTTGTTAGTAATTTTTGCTCTAAAATAACATCTCTATTAAATAACAAATAATCCGCCATTTTCGAGTTAGTACCGTCATTTTTTTTGAAATCATCTTTAATATCGTCCAATACTATATTGTTTTTCTTAGATCTAATAAAATCGAGAAATCTTTCATCTATAGACACCATCTTTTCTCCATTAGGCTTAACTCAATATCTAAACATCAAAATGATACATCATTCAATCACTGATTGGCAATATAATTAGCGTCATGATGGATAGGAATAAACATATAAAGATTCGTTATTGAAAACTAATAAGCAAACTATCCTCGCTAATTTGACACTTCCGCTATACCTCGTAATATAAATATATCCCCTATTTTATTGACGAGGTTTTATATGAGAAAAGTAAAAACAGACAACAGTGATTTAATCGAATACGTAAATACAGTCAAAGAACTAAAAAATCATATTCCGATTGAACAATATCGAAAAGAATATCGTAGACTACGTTCTGATGATGTTCCATTAGTCAAGGCCCAGAAATTCAAATCTGCCCACACTGAACTTCGCAGACTTGAAAAAAAGAGAGAATCTCTTATTGAATGTTTTATTGACGAGTTAAATCCCATCAGCAGTTCAAAAGCTAACACATCAGCGAAATCATCAGGTAATTTTGATCTATTTAACGACCGCGTGTTATATCGTAAGGCCATTTCAGAAAAGAGTGATGAAGAAATAATTGCCTTAGCCATAAAACAGCGTACAGAAGCCGCTGTTGAGTTCCAGCGTTCAATTGAACAGAGTCTTGACCAACTATCGACCATAGCCTCAACCTTCGAACAGCAGCAGCAAAACAAATCTCGCCGCAGAATAGCACCTTAATTACATTAGCTCAGATTTGAGCTGGCACTATTACAGCACAGGGTTAAAGCCAATCTGACAGGCAACTCTGTGTCAAGAGCCGCAGCTCGAACTGGGAATGTATGTGCCACTAATAGAAAAAACTGTACATATTACGCCTAATATTAGCGAAACATTGACATGCTCTATAGTTTTTGGCTCACCACCACTTGCAAAAAAAGTAAAAGAGATTAACAATACCCCGTAGAAGACATTCATAATAGATGAGGTATAAATGGGTAAGATTATTCGGTGGATGCTTTTTTTTGTTGGGTTATTTTCCGTTGTATATTCAATACATAAATACCAACAATCCCCCCAAAATTTATTTTACATCATTGGTGCCATAGGCACTCTCTTATCTGCCTCATGTGGTTTAATTGAGCTAAAGACCAAGAAACCGAATGGTAGTATAACTGCTGGTGACAACTCAAATATTGTTGTCATTAATGGTTCAAAAAACACATCAAAAATAACAAAGAGAGGATAGCCATGTTTGATAAAGGGATTAACACAGGAGACAACTCAAACATAGTAAAAACAGAAGGGAATAACAACACAACAATAATAAATAATTTTGATGAGAAATTTATAGGTCACGTTGTGAAATCCATGCTTTATGAAAGCATGCCATCCTTCCAAGAAGAAGCCAAAAAGAAGATAATTGAGTCAACAGATGAATACATTAGAGATTTAATATCTGAGTTAGTAACTCAAAAAACAGATGCAGATACATTAAACCAAAAGCTATCAACACCTGACATTCAATATTCTCTTTTTGAATCAGCTAAATGCTTTGCAAAATGCCCGGAAAGAACAGAAAAATCAACTCTATTAAATTTAGTTGTAAAAAAGATAAATGAATTAGATGGTGATCATGAGGAGCTTTCCTCTATCGATCTAGCAATCAACGTTGCTACAAAACTTAGTGTAAAACAAATAAGGCACATAGCTTTAATATACTATGTTAAAGATATTGTAAAACTATTACAAAATAAAACTGGTGCTTATTGCGTTGTAGATCCTGCAAAAGATACAACAGAAGAAATTGGCGATGATTTTTCATTCCCAAATGATATAAAAATAAACAAACAACATGTTTATGATCTTTATATCGATCTATATAACAATAAAATAGATGTTGTATTCAAAGACCATGAGATTGACCCGGTTGATTATAGCATGCTTATAGCATTAGGGTGCATCATTCAATCCCCATTCCGTAAACCAACATTTATACAGGACATAAAGAAAAGAACAGGATTGGATTTAAACAACAGTGAACAAAAAGTAAAACTATCGACATTCACAGGAAAAATAGAAAAGGCTATAGGGATACAAAATGTAGATTATACCGTACTAACTACGGTTGGTAAACAAATAGCTAACGCCTATATATCAACAAGAATGAGATTAATTAACTTATAAATACCACCATAATCCTACATTCAAGGTGATGGTTTTATCATCCATCACCTACTCTAATCACACATACTAACCAATTGATTTATAATGATTACAAACTCTCCATTGATATATACATCGCGATGTTTGTAATGCCATTATTAGTTGTGAGAACAACAGGGAATTTCCGCTCCTCACTCATAGCAGACTGTAATATTTTATTGTGCGTGGCATGAGAAAACGGTCAACTCGCATCTGAGCTAACACACCTCAATCATCCGGTTATCAGCCCCATAAAGGGGCAGATAGACGTCAGAACACATCAACATATTGTTTCCGCCAGAACAGTGTAATGCATTTTGGCTAATGCCTGTTTTACCTCTTTAAAGTCCACCTCAGACAGTTTTTCTGCAGCGTTCTTTTTCCATGCTTTTTTCAAAAGGTGTTTTTCAGCATTTCTCATCGCAAAATCGATTAGCCTACAGATAAACTTATGATCCATTACATGCGTTATAATCATATTTGATGTCGTTTTATCCTTTGAGTTAAAAAGCTCCGCATAGATATGCAAAGACACAACATAAAAGATTTCAGTAGATTTATTTTTAAATGTATTCATTTTTATTTCCTCTTTAGTTTAATATTGGAATAGCAAAATATTTGTATGAACATCAGCGGTATACACACTTATACACAATCCAAATCTGTCGAAGATGCTGTTTTACTTTCACATAGTTAACACTCCCGGAGATCCGTTCCGCTTTTTGTTCATCTTCAGTCCCATAAAAACTGTTCTTTGTTTTACCGATGATATGTTCTATCACTTCGTTCATATCCTCCTTATTTTTCAGTAGGTGGTAGAAATGCACAGGCTGGTTCCGAAGTCGTTTATTCATATAACGGTTATACGAATCCCCTGCTTCACTGATAAACTGCTCTGTCGTATTAAGTTCTATTTTCATATATTGCCCTTTTATTGTTTAAGATAATAAGAGTCCCTGAGCGAAAAATATCTATTCGCCCGGAAACGGTATTTATATTTTATGCTGCGTTCTGGCGTGATTTCCGAATAGTAGCTTCCATCCATTCATCGATTTCGCTTTCAACAAAAGCAACCGTCCTCGGCCCTATCTTCACCTGCTCAGGAAAGCGGCCCTGCCGGATAAGTTCATACAGTTTGGTTCGACCAAAGCCCACTCGTCTTAATACTTCCGGGACGCGGATAAATCTCTTCGTTGTGTTGTTTTTCATCTTTATCTCCTGTTTTGTTTCAACAGGAGCTATGGTAGCCAGAACTGACATCGCCGGATGCAGACATCAGATAACTCTTTTCTTCGGGAAAATAGCGGGGTGCGGTTTTCGGGGAAAAATAAATTTTGTGGATTTCGCTGGGTTTGAAAAACGGGGCCAGCCTTCGTTACAGCCCCGTCGTGGAGTGGGATAAGCTCAGACTGTCTCCTCCTCGTCCATCTTCATCACATCAGCGATTTTCGTGTCCATAAGGTAGTCATTTTTGCTCAGCCATAGGTTAAACAGACGGTCAAATTCACGCGTCAGCGCCCTTTCAGCAAGCGGTCTGTCGGTATCCTTAATCTGGGCGCCTCCCCTGATCACGTTCGAGTCATCGGGATAGAGCAGTCTCGACATCTGTTCATACGAGATCCGGGCACCATTGCGTTTTTCCCACAGCATCAGATCCAGCATCGGGATAATCCTGTAGTGGATCAGCTTCTTCACCGTACTGAGCCCAAACCGGGACGTGTTAATCGCCGGTTCGGCAGTGCCATACTCTTTTCTCCACCGGGGAAGCATTCTTTTCACATGCTCCACCACTTCCTCATCAGTCAGCAAGTCGATATTCAGCCACAGATACAGCGGGTGATCGGCGTTCAGCTCATCAATATCAGTCAGCCTGCGTCTGCCATCCTCTTTCGAGACGGGTCCTGACGAGCCATCACCGCGCCGGAGTAAATCCAGTTCACTCAGCCGGGCTTCATAGCGACCAATGTCAGCGACCGTGATATGCCGGACATGAAGGCTGGCGTCAGTGAGAGGATTGATTTTCCGGGCCGTTGGTGCTTTTGTCGTGGAACTGACCAGAAGGGGATTGCCCGCCAGTATCCGGGCTTCATACTCCAGACATCGCAGGCGACGGGTATCATTCCCGTAATCGAAATCATACCGTAGCAGTGAAGCTCGCCGGTTGATTTCATCGCTCAGGTCGCCAGCCGTGATCTCCTGTAAAAGATCATAATTGCGCAGGCTGAACCAGCGTTTTACCGATACCATCACTTCACTTGCTTTCATTAGCATCCCTTCTGTTTATGCTGCCTTATCGACAGGCTCATATCCGCAATAATCGGTCCAGTCATCCATCAGCGCAACACGTTTGGGCCACAGGGTGCCACGCTGGTAGGCTGCTTCTGCTTTATCCGCCAACTGATGGGCCAGCGCATGTTCAATCACTTCCCGCTGGTAGGATGTGGTTTCCCCGGCCCATTCCCTGAACGTGGAGCGAAAACCATGCTGGGTCAAATCGCTGCGGCCCATGCGCTTTAATACCGCTGTTAATGACATATCCGACAGTTGCCCGCCGCGCGGAGCAGGGAAAACAAGATTATTGTCCTTAAACCGGGGCAGCATTTTAAGCAATGCCACCGCAGCATCAGACAGCGGAACACGATGTTCTTTACTGGCCTTCATCCTTTCTGCCGGAATAGTCCATGTTTTTGCCGCCAGATCGATTTCATCCCACACCGCACCACGAATTTCACCGGAACGGGCAACGGTCAGAACAGAAAATTCCAGTGCTCTGGCCGATATACCTGTCCGGGTGCGAAGTTCAGTCATAAACGTACCAAGTTCACCATACGGCAACGCAGCATGATGTTTTTTGTTCTGCACCTTACTTGGCATTGGCAACAGCGGCTTCAGCATCCCCTTCCACGCAGCGGGGTTATCCCCGTCAAGGTATTCTTTCGCTTTAGCGTAATCCAGAACAGTTTCAATACGACCACGCACGCGGCTGGCGGTTTCGTTTTTGGTTAACCAGATGGGTTCCAGTATCGCCAGCAGATCGGTCTTGGTAATCTCACCCACTCTTTTCTGACCAATAACCGGATAAGCATAGGTCTCCAGTGAAGAGCGCCACTGTGCGACATGCTTTTTGCTCTTCAGTTCGCGCCCCTTAATTTCCAGCACGGCTTCCGCACATTCACGGAACGTCTTCTGTTTACGGGCTGTTTTTTCCTGATGTGCTTTTTGGGCATGTTTTTCTTTGAGCGGATCAATGCCATTACGGATCTGCCTGCGCAGTTCACGCGCCTTATCACGCGCTTCTGCCAGTGAAACTTCCTGATACGGGCCAAGACCCATATTCAGTCGCCGGGGAACGGTCTTACCTGCCCTGTTTATTCGGGTGCCCATCGCAACGCAAAGGACCCATGCGCGTGAGCGCCCGGCGATCCGCAGATACAATCCGTCAACACCACCCACCGCATAGCGACCTTCCGCTTTAAGTCTGGAAACGGCTAAGGCAGACAGTTCTCTGGCTTTCTTTGGCATAATTCCCACTCTTCTGTAATGCATCCTGTACTGCATAAAATGACGGATTTACGAAAAGATAGCAATACACCAGCGAACAAAGAATAATGACAACACATTGTATATAAATAAATAATTATGATTAACGCGAATGATAATGAACGTAAATATGGCAGACCCCCTCACCGCCATCTTTCAGAAAAGAGCCGGTACTTATGTATCGGCTCTTTTCTTTTATGTTCCCCAATAGGGGGGATGAGAATCCCCGACCGGGGTTCGACAACGGGCGCAGCCCGTTGGACGGAATGGCCGCAGGCCATGACGCCCGCAGGGCGAGCGAAGCGAGTCAATCCCCCCTCACCGCCATCTTTCAGAAAAGAGCCGGTACTTATGTATCGGCTCTTTTCTTTTATGTTCCCCAATAGGGGGGATGAGAATCCCCGACCGGGGGTCGACAACGGGCACAGCCCGTTGGACGGAATGGCCGCAGGCCATGACGCCCGCAGGGCGAGCGAAGCGAGTCAATCCCCCCCTCACCGCCAT
>NZ_JAOWCD010000099.1:44540-198083 GCF_030337175.1 Citrobacter sp. Ca225
GCCCGTTGGACGGAATGGCCGCAGGCCATGACGCCCGCAGGGCGAGCGAAGCGAGTCAATCCCCCCCTCACCGCCATATTCGAGAATGAGCGCGTACGCAAGTACAGGCTTTTTTTCGCATAAAAAAACCGGGCACACGGCCCGGTTTATCAACCAGTTATAGAGAAGTGAGATTAATGCGCGGCTTCCGGTTTGTGCTTCTGGGCACTCTGGAAACCATAGGTCAGCTCATTTTTCTCTTTATCCAGTGCCACGGTCACCTGCCCGCCATCCACCAGAGAACCAAACAGCAGCTCGTTCGCCAATGGTTTTTTCAGGTTATCCTGAATCACGCGCGCCATTGGACGTGCGCCCATTGCCCGATCGTAGCCTTTCTCAGCCAGCCAGTTACGCGCTTCCTGGCTGACTTCCAGGGAGACACCTTTCTGATCCAGTTGAACCTGCAGCTCGACGATGAACTTATCGACAACCTGGTGGATCACCTCAGTAGACAGGTGCTCGAACCAGATAATATTGTCGAGACGGTTACGGAACTCCGGCGTGAACACTTTCTTGATTTCGCTCATCGCGTCAGTGCTGTTGTCCTGATGAATCAGGCCAATCGATTTACGCTCCGTTTCACGGACACCGGCGTTAGTCGTCATCACCAGCACCACGTTGCGGAAATCGGCTTTACGCCCGTTGTTATCCGTCAGCGTGCCGTTGTCCATCACCTGCAGCAGCAGGTTAAAGACATCCGGGTGCGCTTTTTCAATTTCATCGAGCAGCAGTACCGCATGGGGATGCTTGATGACCGCATCCGTCAGCAAACCGCCCTGATCGAAACCAACGTATCCCGGAGGCGCGCCAATCAGGCGGCTGACCGTATGACGTTCCATATACTCGGACATGTCAAAACGCAGCAATTCAATTCCCAGCGCTTTAGAAAGCTGCACTGTTACCTCGGTTTTCCCGACCCCGGTCGGACCGGCAAACAGGAAGGAACCGACAGGCTTATGCTCGTGTCCCAGGCCCGCACGGCTCATCTTGATGGCTTCGGTCAGCGCCTCAATGGCTTTATCCTGCCCAAAGACCAGCATTTTCAGACGGTCGCCAAGGTTTTTCAGCGTATCACGATCGCTTTGCGACACGCTCTTCTCCGGGATACGCGCAATACGCGCCACAACGGACTCGATATCCGCCACGTTGACGGTTTTCTTACGCTTGCTGACCGGCATCAGGCGCGCACGCGCACCCGCTTCATCAATGACGTCAATCGCTTTATCCGGCAGATGACGGTCGTTGATGTATTTCACCGCCAGTTCAACCGCCGCACGTACCGCTTTCGCGGTGTAACGGACATCATGGTGCGCTTCATACTTCGGTTTCAGGCCATTGATGATCTGTACGGTCTCTTCTACCGACGGTTCAGTAATATCAATTTTCTGGAAGCGACGGGCTAACGCACGGTCTTTCTCGAAAATATTGCTGAACTCCTGATAGGTTGTGGAGCCGATCACGCGGATCTTACCGCCGGAAAGCAGCGGTTTAATCAGGTTTGCCGCATCCACCTGACCACCCGACGCCGCACCGGCCCCGATGATGGTGTGGATCTCGTCGATAAACAGAATGCTGTTGCTATCCTGCTCCAGTTGTTTCAGCAGCGCTTTAAAGCGTTTTTCAAAGTCACCGCGGTATTTGGTGCCCGCCAGCAGCGAACCGATATCCAGCGAGTAGATGGTGCAATCGGCCATCACTTCCGGCACGTCGCCCTGCACGATACGCCAGGCCAGGCCTTCGGCTATCGCCGTCTTCCCGACGCCAGATTCCCCCACCAGCAGCGGGTTATTTTTACGCCGACGGCACAGTACCTGAATGGCGCGCTCCAGTTCTTTGTCACGGCCGATCAGCGGGTCAATACCGCCAACCCGGGCAAGCTGGTTAAGGTTAGTCGTGAAGTTCTCCATACGTTCCTCCCCGCCAGCTTGCTCGTCGGTATTGGGCTGACTGCCAGGATCAGACGACTGACTCGGCTCATCTTTGCGCGTACCGTGAGAAATAAAGTTGACCACATCAAGACGGCTGACCTCATGTTTACGCAGTAGGTAAGCAGCCTGAGATTCCTGTTCGCTAAAGATGGCGACCAGCACGTTCGCGCCAGTCACTTCACTGCGCCCGGAGGACTGAACGTGGAAGACCGCACGTTGCAGTACGCGCTGAAAGCTCAGCGTCGGCTGCGTGTCGCGTTCTTCTTCGCTGGCAGGCAATACGGGTGTGGTTTGTTCAATGAAGGCTTCGAGTTCCTGACGGAGCGCCACGAGGTCCACGGAACACGCTTCCAGCGCTTCGCGGGCCGATGGGTTACTGAGCAGCGCCAGTAACAAGTGCTCGACGGTCATAAACTCATGACGGTGCTCGCGCGCTCTGGCGAAAGCCATATTTAAACTGAGTTCCAGTTCTTGATTGAGCATAGGCACCTCCCCCCAATTTTTATGCCTGCATTCAGGCTTTTTCCAGCGTACACAGCAACGGGTGCTCGTTCTCCCTCGCATACGTGTTCACCATCGCCACTTTGGTCTCCGCGACCTCTGCGGTGAAAACGCCGCAGATGGCTTTACCGTGATAGTGAACCGCAAGCATCAGTTGCGTTGCACGTTCTACATCATAAGAAAAGAATTTTTGTAACACGTCAATAACAAACTCCATCGGAGTGTAATCATCATTGACTAATATCACTTTATACATAGATGGCGGTTTTAGCGCGTCACGCACTTTATCAGCCGCCAGCTGGTCGAAATCCAGCCAGTCGTTCGTCTTACCCATTGTCAGTCGTCATCTTCAGTTACGGTTACCGGCAGAACAGTCTGCCGCTGACAAGAGCGGATGTGCACAATCAATCTACCTCAATTAATAGATAACTATCATCTATCACTGGCATCCGCGACATCTGTCACATTCCCGCCAATAGCGTTAACTGCTTCAAATTTTTGATTCATTTTTACCCACCGACCCCCGTCAGACGCTTGACGCCCCGCCTGATTTCTCTAAATTGTAATTTCGAGAGTTGGCGAGGTTTTGAACAACCCCCCACTCCACCACCGGTTCATTCCATCTTACTTATATAAGATTTACGAAGGATGTCGAAGCATGGAAACGGGTACTGTTAAGTGGTTCAACAATGCCAAAGGGTTTGGGTTCATCTGCCCTGAAGGCGGCGGCGAAGATATTTTCGCTCACTATTCCACCATTCAGATGGATGGTTACAGAACGCTAAAAGCCGGACAGTCTGTCCAGTTTGATGTTCACCAGGGGCCAAAAGGCAATCACGCCAGTGTCATCGTGCCTATCGAAGCAGAAGCTGTTGCATAGCTCTTCTGTCTCATTGTGTACATCCCGCAGGTAAAATGCCAGCCCGATCGGCTGGCATTTTTATTTCCCGGGACGTTACTCTCGCGCTAACGCATCGACCGGATCCAGTCGCGCCGCGTTGCGCGCCGGTAACCAGCCAAACAGGACGCCAGTAAAGGTAGAGCACAAAAATGCCGTCAGCAGCGCGACCGGCGAGAAACCAATCTCCCAACCGGGCAGGAACAGTTGCAGCGTGAAGGCAATCAGCATCGACAGGCTGATACCCAGCGCGCCGCCCACCAGACATACCAGCACCGCTTCAATCAGAAACTGCTGCAGCACATCACTGGCGCGCGCGCCAACCGCCATCCGGATGCCGATCTCCCGCGTACGCTCTGTGACCGACACCAGCATAATATTCATCACGCCGATCCCGCCAACTACCAGCGAAATCACCGCCACCAGCGTCAGGAATAACTGAAGAGTACGTGTGGTCTTTTCGGCGGTTTTCAAGACACCGTCCATATTCCAGGTGAAGAAATCCTTTTTGCCATGACGCAGCGTCAGCAGTCGGGTGAGTTGCTGTTCGGCCTGTGCGCTGTCGAAGCCTTCCTTCACTCGTACGGTGATCGAGTTCAGCCACGACTGCCCCATGATGCGCCCGGACATCGTGCTGTAAGGCAACCAGACGCGCAGGATTTTGCTGCTGCCAAACATCGACTGCTTCTCTTCCGCCACGCCAATGACCGTCGCAGGCATGTTGCCCACGAGGATCACCTCACCCACCACGTTCGCCTTATGCGGGAACAACTGACGTCGGGTGTTGCTGTCGAGCACTACCACCTGCGCACGGCCGTTAAGCTGTTCACGGTTGAACGTTGTCCCTTCGCTGAACGTCATGCCATAAACGTTAAAATAGTCGCCGCTGACCCCGTTCGCGCTGGCGGCGACGTCGATATTGCCATAGCGTAAGCGCAGGTTCTGCGACACGGCGGGCGTCGCAGAAGTCACCCAGGGTTGTTTTTGGATCGCCGCAAGATCGTCGTATTTCAGCGCCTGCTGATACTGTGGATCGTCATCGCCAAAATCTTTGCCGGGGTAGATATCAATGGTGTTGGTCCCGATGGCGCGGATGTCTGCCAGCACCAGCTGTTTCGCTGCGTCGCCGACCACCACAATCGACACCACCGACGCGATACCGATGATGATCCCGAGCATCGTCAGCAGCGTGCGCATTTTGTTGGCCGCCATCGCCAGCCACGCCATTGTCAGTGCCTCGCGAAACCCGCTGACAAACTGGCTCCAGCCTGACGCCGTTTTCACCGTCGGTTCCTGAATGCCCTGCCCCTGCGCGGTGTGCTTTGCGGGCGGATTGCGCACAATTTCGCCGTCATGGATCTCAATCACCCGCTCAGCTTGGGCGGCAACCAGGGGATCGTGGGTGACGATAATGACCGTATGCCCGCGATCGCGCAGCTGGTGCAGAATTGCCATCACCTCTTCACCGGAACGGCTGTCGAGCGCACCGGTGGGTTCATCGGCGAGGATCACTTGTCCGCCGTTCATCAGCGCGCGGGCAATACTCACGCGCTGCTGCTGACCGCCGGAAAGCTGCGAGGGTTGATAATCAACGCGATCGCCCAGACCAAGCCGCTGGAGCAGCTCCTGCGCGCGCGCCAGACGCTGTTTCCTTTCCGTACCGGCGTAAACGGCAGGGACTTCGACGTTTTGTGCTGCCGTCAGATGTGACAGCAAATGGTAGCGCTGGAAAATAAAACCGAAATGCTCCCGACGCAGTTGCGCCAGCGCATCGCGGTCCAGCGTTGAGACATCGCGTCCCGCGACCCGGTAGGTGCCGCTGGTGGGTTTATCGAGACATCCCAGAATGTTCATCAGCGTGGATTTGCCGGAGCCAGACGCCCCGACGATCGCGACCATCTCCCCGGCATTGATCTGTAGCGTGATGCCTTTCAGCACCTCCACCTGCTCTTCTCCCGAGGGATAACTGCGGCGAATATTGCTCAGTTCAAGCAATGCCGTCATTGCGCGACTCCTGGTTTGCCCTCGCCCGTCACCACTTCATCACCGGCTTCCAGCCCTTTTACAATCTCCACGTCGGTGTCATTGCGCGCGCCAATTGACACTTCGCGTTCACGAGTTTCACCGTTACGCAGTAAGGTCACCTTGTAGCGATTGTCCCCGACCGGATCGCCCAGCGCGGAAAGCGGGATCGTCAGAACGTTTTTCACATCCGTTAGCTGAATATGGACCTGTGCGGTCATCTCCAGGCGCAGAATACCTTTGGGGTTGGGCACTTCAAATCGGGCGTAATAGAAAATGGCATCATTCACTTTTTCCGGCGTCGGCAGCACATCTTTCAGCGTCCCTTCGTAGCGGGTCTGCGGATCGCCCAGCACGGTGAACCAGGCTTTCTGCCCCGGTTTAAGGTGAATCACATCAGCTTCAGAAACCTGTGCTTTCACCAACATCGTACTCATGTCCGCCAGTGTCAGAATGTTCGGCGCCTGCTGCGCGGCAATCACCGTCTGCCCCTGTAGGGTGGTGATCTGCGTGACTTCACCGGCCATCGGCGCAACGATGCGGGTGTAGTCGAGGTTGGTCTTCGCGGTATCCAGAGATGCCTGATTGCGTTTGATCTGCGCATCAATGGTACCGATTTGTGCCTGTTTCACCGCCATCTCCGTCGCGGCGGTGTCCAGATCCTGTTGCGACACAGCCTGAGTTTTTGCCAGCTGTTGCTGGCGGGCGAGCGTCACCCGCGCCAGCTTCCACTCGGCTTCAGCCTGCTGGCGTTGAGCGCGAAGCTCCATCAGCGTCGCTTCCACCTCTTTGATCTGGTTTTCCGCCTGTTCGGGGTCGATAACGCCCAGCAACTGGTCTTTCTTCACTTTATCGCCAATTGCTACCGACAGCGTTTTGAGCTGACCACTCACCTGCGCGCCCACGTCAACTTTACGTAAGGCGTCGAGTTTGCCGGTTGCCAGTACGCTCTGCTGCAAATCTCCCGGCCGCACAATCAGCGTCTGATAATTTGGCACCGGCGCATTAAGCGTCCGCCAAAGGGCAAATGCCCCCAGGATGAGAATGAAAATAAGCAACAGATAGCGCTTTTTAATTTTATTTCCCTTAATACCCATAGCGATCCTGATGGTAAGTTTTCAGCTGAAATTCAACAGTATCTAAACAAACCGCAAGCGAAAAGGATAGCGCTCGAGGCATTGATGATTGGTTAAGATTCAGCGTGTTTCAATTTCCACAATCATCGCATTGCGGATTATGATCATGTCACAGATTACTGATAATACCTTTTACACTTCAGACGTTGCGTCTCCTTTACAATTATTTATGCGCCTGACAAGGGGTCAATTACTGCCGGGTAAATTCTGGCGGAAGGCCAGCTTTCGCCGTAAGTTTTTAATTCGCTCGTTACTGATGCCAAGGGCTACCCGTCAGTTGCTGGAAAACCTGACCCAATGGCCTGAGCTGAATACGCTGCTGGCCCGACAACCCCGGTTGCCAATTCGTCTGCATCGTCCGTATATGGCGGTGAATATTAAGCGCGAAACCGCACTGACCGCGCTCTGTAGTCATTATGACCTGCTGCGTCAGTTATTCAGCCGCGAACAACTGGCCCGTTATTTAAGCCAGAACGGTCTCAATCTGGCAAAATTTGAGGCCAAAGACGGTGCGTCATTCCAGCTTGATTTAGTCAGCCTGGTCTCACTGGATAAAGAAGGTGAAAGTACCGTCGTGATCCGCGACGAGCAGATGCGTATTCTGGCAGAAATTACCTTCACATTCTGCACGCTAAACGGAAAACGCACCCTGTTTATTGGCGGCTTGCAGGGCGCGGCAAATGATGTTCCACATGAGGTCATTCAGCAGGCCACGAAAGCCTGTTACGGCCTGTTCCCCAAAAGAGTGGTAATGGAAGCGCTGTGTCAGTTCGCACACATCGCCAGGGCGGAGCAGATTCTGGCGGTCAGCAACGAGGTGCATGTTTATCGCAGTTGGCGCTATATGGACAAAAAAACGCAAATGCATGCCGACTACGACGCCTTCTGGGCGTCCCTGGGCGGTGAAAAAACGCAAGGAGATTACTTCTCGCTGCCGCTGACCATTGCGCGAAAAAGCGAGGCGGATATCGCCAGCAAAAAACGGGCTGAATACCGCCGCCGCTATGCGCTGCTCGACAGCATCGTCTCGCAGGTTCCGCAGTGCTTACAGGGTTAGTCCGCTCTGCCGCGCGCCAGCCACAGCACCCGGGAGAACATTTTTCTCAGCAGCGTCGGCACCGCATCCACACCTCGCCGCCCGGCTTCCATCGCCACTTCGATGGCTAAGTCGGGCTTCGATGAGCGATGGATCGCCTTCGAAATGATTTTGCGCATATTCATTGGCACATTTTCCGGGATTTGCGCCACCCGGTGAAAAACATCGGCAAACCCCTGCCGGTACATAAAGTGTTCCATATCCAGCGCTGGCAGCGTCGTCAGGTGTTCGCGCTCTTCTTCCCGGTCGTTATTCAGCAGGCTGCGCACCGTGGCGGCATATTTTTTCCCGGCTTCATCACCATCCACCAGCACGTGCCACTCAATGCCCATCCGCCGGGCGAATTTCACCAGCGGTTTAAGACCGGACTGCGCGAATTCGATCACCTTAATCCCTTCGGCATCAAAGTGATGACCGCACTGACGGGCCAGTTCGTTGATAACCCAGGTTTCTGTTTCCCCTTCCACCAGCAGCCAGCAGCGGGCAAACAGCGAGGAAGCACGGTTAAAGCGAATGTGGAACGCAATGCGTCGACCATCCTCTGCGCTCAGCCCCCCCGGTCCCAGACGCCAGGCCGCCACGCGCGAGGATTCACGCACCAGACGGCAGACATGTTCCACCGGGGTCAGCGAGAGCAACTCGCCCGAGTTGGTGGTGGTGATACGCTGAAGCGGTAGCAGATTCAGCAACTGCCACGCCACTGACAGCATGATGGGATGCAGACGCGTTTCCGGATCTTCTACTAACAGCAGTGGTCTGGCGTCTTTATGCAGCCTGACCGTGCCCTTCGCCTGCAACAGCGTGGAGAACAGCCCCAACAGAATCACCCGGTGAGTACGTCCTCCCGGTTTGTCGATCATCCGGTTGATAATATCGAGATAGCGCCAGCTTCGCTGTTCGTTGGTGGAGCGTCGGCGCATTAAGCGGTGGCGGGACTGCGAAGTGCCCTGCTCGGTAAAATAGTGCTCGAGCAGTTGCACCATCGCCGAAAGCCCCTGCCGAATCTGTCCGTCGGTGAGATTCTGCGGACGCATCGCCAGTTCGCGGGCGAGAAAATCCAGTTGGCGGGCGGTGACTTCGACATCAGCAACCTCCGGCACCGTGCCGTTACGAATACGGCGCATAAACCGCGCATCGCGTAAACGCAGCACCGGCATCAGGCGCACCAGATGCCGCGCCTGTTCGTTGATATCGTCTACCGCCAGCGGATGCCCGTCACCGTCGAGAAAACTGCGCAGCGTCATCACGCTGCCATCCTCGCCACATTCGCCTTCAAGTCGATAAAAGATGCGTTGAAAACCATCGTGACACGGTGCCCAGCACGCCTCGAGCGGCCGATAGCGGCGAACCCGGTAGCGCCCAGGCTGAGATTCACGAAACGTCAGTACGATATGCAGATGATGTTCGCGGCCTTTCATATCACCAGGAGGAAACCAGAAATCATCGCGGTCAAAATGATACAACTCAGATTCGGGTGACAGCAGGAGTGTTAACGCATCCAGTAAACTTGATTTACCCCAGGCGTTCTCACCGATCAGGACGTTATTCTGCTCGAGCATCAACGACAGTCGATTGATACCGCGAAATCCCACTATCTCAACGCGTTCGAGAATCATGTATCCTCCAGAAAATCTTCACTTTCCCTTTACTCTCCTCGCAGTATAACCGCAAAACCCGGCGCGGGACGTGACAGGCATATTATTACGCAAGCTAACTGTCTGAAGGATGAACGATTTATTCTTTACTCTTTCATTCGTAATACAGAAACGCACGTTTTGCAGGATGCAAAAAATAAATCCGTTTTTGACAATCCATTTTCACAGGACTTTGCACTACACTTCCCTTAAGAGAAATCTATGGAAGGAATGACGCCGCATTGCCCTAAATCAAACTAACGGGTTTTATTTGACTAGAGAACGGATGACGATCGTTTTTAAAATAGCGAGCTATTTATTTGTCGTCATTCAGGCAGACAATAAATATTGATTGCCACTGTTTTTTTGTGGTTATTTTTTACATTGAGGTGGATATGTTGAGAAAATTAGCAGCCGAATGTTTTGGTACATTTTGGCTTGTTTTTGGTGGCTGCGGCAGCGCCGTTCTGGCAGCAGCGTTTCCGGAATTAGGTATTGGTTTTGCGGGTGTTGCCCTGGCCTTCGGCCTGACCGTATTAACCATGGCCTTTGCTGTTGGCCATATTTCCGGCGGGCATTTTAATCCGGCGGTGACATTAGGTTTATGGGCTGGCGGCCGTTTCCCGGCAAAAGAGGTTATTGGCTACATTATTGCCCAGGTAGTCGGCGGTATTATTGCAGCGGCAGTCCTGTATTTAATTGCCAGCGGTAAAGCCGGTTTTGATGCAACCGCCAGCGGTTTCGCCTCCAACGGTTATGGCGAGCACTCTCCGGGTGGCTACTCCATGCTGTCCGCGATTATTATCGAAATCGTGCTGACTGCCGGCTTCTTGCTGGTGATTCACGGCGCAACGGACAAACATGCACCGGCAGGTTTTGCGCCGATCGCTATCGGTCTGGCATTAACCCTTATCCACTTGATCAGCATTCCGGTGACCAATACGTCTGTGAACCCGGCGCGGAGTACCGCGGTCGCTATCTTCCAGGGCGGTTGGGCGTTAGAACAACTGTGGTTATTCTGGGTGATGCCAATTATTGGCGGGATTCTCGGCGGTCTTATTTACCGTACGCTGCTCGAAAAACGCGATTAATGTCAGAACACCCGACGGCGCATACCCGTCGGGTCAAACGCGCTTCAGCCGGACCTTGTCCGGCTTTTATTTTGCATCTTTACTGAACCCGCGTAATTGGGTAGTGTCATGGCGCTGTCTCGCTAATTCAAAGGACCCGGCTGTTCATGTTTTCAGGACTTCTCATCATTCTGCTTCCGCTGATAGCAGGTTATCTCATTCCGCTTCGGCACTCCGCGGCATTAAAACTGATCAATCGACTATTGAGCTGGATGGTTTATCTGATTCTCTTTTTTATGGGGATCAGCCTGGCCTTTCTGGATAATCTGGCGAGCAATTTGCTGGCGATATTTCACTATTCCGCCGTTAGCATTACCGTTATTTTGCTGTGCAATATTGCCGCATTACTGTGGCTGGAACGCGCATTACCCTGGCGACATCATCATCAACAAGAGAAACTGCCCTCCCGTATCGCGATGGCGCTTGAGTCGCTGAAACTGTGCGGCGTGGTGGTGGTTGGCTTTTTGCTGGGATTGAGCGCGCTGCCCATTTTGCAACACGCCACAGAAGCAAGCGAATATACGCTGATCCTGCTGCTGTTGTTGGTCGGCATCCAGTTACGCAATAGCGGGATGACGTTAAAGCAGATTGTCCTGAACCGGCGAGGCATGATTGTGGCGGTCGTGGTCGTCGCCAGTTCCATGATTGGCGGCCTGATTAACGCGTTGATTCTCGGTCTGCCAGTGAAAACCGCGCTGGCGATGGCGTCGGGTTTTGGCTGGTACTCCCTTTCTGGTATTTTGCTGACCGAATCCTACGGTCCGGTGATCGGCAGCGCCGCGTTCTTTAACGATCTGGCGCGCGAACTGCTCGCGATTATGCTGATCCCGGGTCTGGTACGCCGCAGTCGTTCTACTGCACTGGGACTGTGTGGTGCCACGTCAATGGACTTTACCCTGCCGGTTTTACAGCGTACCGGTGGGCTGGAGATGGTTCCAGCGGCGATTGTTCACGGCTTTGTCCTCAGTTTGCTGGTGCCCATTTTGATGGCTTTTTTCTCCGCTTAACGCCCTCTTTGGCGGTAGGCCACTGCCGCCAAAATTGCGCTAAATCAATCTCCCTGTAAGTTGTATCAGAAATCCCTTTTATCCCTCTGCGTACAGGCATAATCTTAAACATGTATATCAAATATAACTTTAAAGGTGTGACCATGTTTTGTGTGCAATGTGAACAAACCATCCGTACTCCGGCAGGAAACGGCTGCTCTTACGCACAGGGTATGTGCGGTAAAACGGCTGAAACCTCTGATCTTCAGGATCTGCTGATCGCCTCCCTACAAGGTCTGTCTGCATGGGCGGCTAAAGCTCGTGAATATGGCATCATTAATCATGACGTTGATAACTTTGCACCGCGTGCTTTCTTCTCCACGCTGACCAACGTTAACTTCGATTCTCCACGTATCGTCGGCTATGCACGCGACGCTATCGCGATGCGTGAAGCGCTAAAAGCCCAATGCCTGAGCGTTGACGCCAATGCGCACTGCGACAACCCAATGGCTGACCTGCAACTGGTTAGTGACGATCTGGGCGACCTGCAGCGTCAGGCCGCCGAATTTACCCCGAACAAAGACAAAGCCGCGATTGGCGAGAACATTCTCGGCCTGCGTCTGTTGTGCCTGTACGGCCTGAAAGGGGCGGCGGCCTATATGGAGCACGCGCACGTTCTCGGGAAGTACGACAACGATATCTACGCGCAGTACCATAAAATCATGGCGTGGCTGGGCACCTGGCCTTCCGATATGAACACTCTGCTGGAGTGCTCAATGGAAATCGGCCAGATGAACTTCAAAGTGATGAGCATTCTGGATGCCGGTGAAACCACTAAATACGGCCACCCGACGCCGACCCAGGTTAACGTGAAAGCGACCGAAGGGAAGTGCATCCTGATCTCAGGTCATGACCTGAAAGATCTGTATAACCTGCTGGAACAAACCGAAGGTACTGGCGTTAACGTCTACACCCACGGTGAAATGCTGCCCGCGCACGGTTATCCGGAACTGCGTAAATTCAAACATCTGATTGGTAACTACGGTAGCGGCTGGCAGAACCAGCAGGTCGAATTCGCCCGCTTCCCTGGCCCTATCGTGATGACCTCTAACTGCATCATCGACCCGACCGTTGGCAGTTACGACGATCGTATCTGGACTCGCAGCATCGTCGGTTGGCCGGGTGTGAGCCACCTGGAAGGCGATGACTTCGGTCCGGTTATCGCGCAGGCCCAGCAAATGGCAGGCTTCCCGTACAGCGAAATTCCACACCTGATCACCGTCGGTTTCGGTCGTCAGACCCTGCTGGGCGCGGCGGACACTCTGATCGATCTGGTGAGCCGTGAAAAACTGCGTCATATCTTCCTGGTCGGCGGCTGTGACGGCGCGCGCGGCGAACGTAACTACTTCACCGATTTCGCCACCAGCGTACCGGATGATTGCCTGATCCTGACCCTGGCCTGCGGTAAATATCGCTTCAACAAGCTGGAGTTCGGCGATATCGAAGGCCTGCCGCGTCTGGTTGATGCCGGTCAGTGTAACGATGCGTACTCCGCTATCATTCTGGCAGTGACGCTGGCAGAGAAACTGGGCTGTGGCGTAAACGACCTGCCGCTGTCGCTGGTGCTCTCCTGGTTTGAACAGAAAGCGATTGTCATTCTGCTGACCCTGCTGTCTCTCGGTGTGAAAAACATCGTTACTGGCCCGACTGCGCCTGGTTTCTTCACGCCGGATCTGCTGGCGGTACTCAACGAGAAATTTGGTCTACGTTCCGTGACCACCGTTGAAGAAGACATGAAGCAGTTGCTGAGCGCGTAAGGAGTAAAAAATGACAATGCCAACTCATCAGTGCCCATGGCGGATGCAGGTTCATCACATCCATCAGGAAACGCCGGATGTATGGACAATTTCGTTGCTGTGCCACGACTATTATCCGTATCGCGCCGGGCAGTATGCACTGATCAGCGTGCGTAATTCGGCGGAAACGCTGCGCGCTTACACGCTCTCTTCAACGCCGGGCGTCAGCGAGTACATTACGCTGACCGTTCGCCGGATTGACGATGGTGCGGGCTCACAGTGGTTAACCCGCGACGTGAAGCGCGGCGACTACCTCTGGCTGTCCGATGCAATGGGCGATTTCATCTGCGAAGACAAAGCCGATGATAAGTTCCTGATGCTGGCAGCCGGTTGTGGCGTCACGCCGATCATGTCGATGCGCCGCTGGTTGGCGAAGTACCGTCCGCATGCTGACGTACAGGTGATCTTCAACGTGCGCTCGCCGCAGGATGTCATTTTTGCCGAAGAATGGCGTCAGTATCCGGTCACGCTGGTGGCGGAAAACAACGCCACGGCCGGTTTTGTCGCCGGTCGCCTGACCACTGCGCTGTTGCAACAGGTACCGGATCTGGCCTCCCGCACGGTGATGACCTGTGGCCCGGCGCCGTATATGGATCTGGTCGAGCGGGAAGTGAAAGCGCTGGGCGTCACGCGCTTCTTTAAAGAACAGTTCTTCACCCCGGTAGCGGAAGCGGTAACCAGCGGTCTGAAATTCACTAAGCTGCAGCCAGCGAAAGAATTTTACGCGCCGGTCGGTACGACGCTGCTGGATGCGCTGGAAAGCAACAAGGTGCCCGTCACCGTTGCCTGCCGCGCGGGCGTCTGCGGTTGCTGTAAAACCAAAGTGGTTTCCGGCGACTATACGGTCAGCAGCACCATGACGCTAACCGATGCTGAAATCGCCGAAGGCTACGTACTGGCCTGCTCCTGTCATCCGCAGGGCGACTTAGTGCTCGCCTGAGTCAACAATGCCCGGTTCGTCCGGGCATTTTTTTTACCGCCAGGCTGAATTACCCGCAACCGAAAACCGTCCCGCACCGAGAAACGCCACCGCCAGTGCGCCGATAAAGAAATAGACCAGACTTTCAATTGCCCATGCGCCAGTTTTATCCAGCGCCCAGGTTTCATTCATCCCGACCATCAGCCACGCCACAATCATGGTGAATGCCAGCACCAGCGCCGCCGGACGCGTCAGGATCCCGAGAATAATCAGACAAGGCGCAATCACTTCCCCCACCAGTACGCCGTACGCAATAAAGCCCGGTAACCCTTTGGCAATCAGCATTCCGCTAATGCCATCAATTCCGGCAAACAGCTTATGCAGCCCGTGAAACAGCATCAATCCCCCCACCGCCAGGCGTAATAAAAACTTGCCAAAATCCTCGTGCGTCAGCATCCGATTCACTGCATTTAACAATGTGGTAAGCATCTGAATTTACCCCTGGTTCACTCTGATTTTTTCACGCTACGCGTTATCCCCCCTGAAAGGAAGCCGCTGAAAATAAGGGGGGGCCACGCAGCGTAATCACTATCTTCATCTAAACTTGTAACCGGTATCACAATTAAGGAGATGGAAAACCATGAAACAAACGGTTGCCGCTTTTATTGCTAAAACACTGGAACAGGCAGGTGTGAAACGTATCTGGGGCGTGACGGGCGATTCGCTGAACGGCCTGAGCGACAGCCTCAATCGCATGGGAACGATTGAGTGGATGTCGACCCGTCATGAAGAAGTTGCCGCGTTTGCGGCGGGTGCGGAGGCGCAACTGACCGGTGAACTGGCGGTTTGCGCAGGGTCTTGTGGACCCGGTAACCTGCATCTGATCAACGGTCTGTTTGATTGTCATCGTAACCACGTCCCGGTGCTGGCCATCGCCGCCCACATTCCGTCCAGCGAAATTGGCAGCGGCTATTTCCAGGAGACGCACCCACAGGAACTGTTCCGCGAATGTAGCCACTATTGCGAGCTTGTTTCCAGCCCGGAACAGATCCCCCAGGTCCTGGCGATTGCCATGCGCAAAGCGGTGCTCAATCGCGGCGTCTCGGTGGTGGTATTACCAGGCGATGTGGCATTAAAACCGGCGCCAGAAAGCGCCAGCAGCCACTGGTATCGCGCGCCCTTACCGATCGTCACGCCCGCAGAAGAAGAGTTAAGAAAGCTGGCCCAACTGTTACGCTACTCCAGCAACATCGCCCTGATGTGCGGCAGCGGCTGCGCGGGTGCGCATAAAGAACTGGTCGAGTTTGCCGCCAAAATTAAGGCCCCTATCGTTCACGCCCTGCGCGGTAAAGAACATGTCGAATACGACAACCCATATGATGTGGGGATGACCGGATTGATCGGCTTCTCATCCGGCTTCCATACCATGATGAATGCCGATACGCTGGTGCTACTCGGTACGCAGTTCCCTTACCGCGCGTTCTACCCAACCGACGCCAAAATTATTCAGATTGATATCAACCCCGCCAGTATCGGCGCGCACAGTAAGGTCGATATGGCGCTGGTAGGCGATATCAAAGCCACGCTGACGGCACTGCTGCCGCTGGTGGAAGAGAAAACCGAACGTAAATTCCTCGATAAGGCATTGAGCGATTATCGCGATGCGCGTAAGGGCCTCGACGATCTTGCCAAACCCAGCGAAAAGGTAATTCACCCGCAGTACCTGGCGCAACAAATCAGCCATTTTGCCGCCGATGACGCCATCTTTACCTGCGACGTCGGTACGCCGACGGTGTGGGCCGCCCGCTACCTGAAAATGAACGGCAAGCGCCGTCTGTTGGGCTCGTTTAACCACGGTTCGATGGCTAACGCCATGCCGCAGGCGCTGGGCGCACAGGCCACCGCACCGGGACGTCAGGTCATTGCCATGTGCGGCGACGGCGGATTCAGTATGCTGATGGGGGATTTCCTGTCGGTGGTCCAGATGAAGCTCCCGGTCAAAATCGTGGTCTTTAACAACAGCGTGCTGGGCTTTGTGGCGATGGAGATGAAGGCCGGTGGTTATCTCACTGACGGTACGGAGTTGCACGACACTAATTTTGCGCGCATTGCCGAAGCGTGCGGCATCACCGGTATTCGGGTGGAAAAAGCCGCAGACGTTGATGAAGCACTACAGCGCGCCCTGTCAATCGACGGCCCGGTGCTGGTGGATGTAGTTGTTGCAAAAGAAGAACTGGCCATTCCGCCGCAGATCAAACTGGAGCAGGCCAAAGGCTTCAGCCTGTATATGCTGCGCGCCATCATCAGCGGTCGCGGCGATGAGGTGATCGAACTGGCAAAAACCAACTGGCTCAGGTAAAACAATGCACATCGCCTTTCAAACAATAGGGATGTGCAATGATTGATCTACGCAGTGATACCGTCACCCGTCCGAGTCGCGCCATGCTTGAAGAAATGATGGCCGCCCCGGTGGGGGACGACATGTACGGGGATGACCCTACCGTTAACGCTCTCCAGCACTACGCCGCTGACCTTTCAGGTAAAGAAGCGGCGTTATTTTTACCCACCGGCACCCAAGCCAACCTCGTGGCGCTACTGAGCCACTGCGAGCGTGGCGAAGAGTATATCGCCGGTCAGGGGGCACATAACTATCTGTATGAAGCCGGCGGCGCGGCGGTGCTCGGCAGCATTCAGCCGCAGCCGATTGACGCTGCGCCAGACGGAACGTTACCGCTGGATAAAGTCGCCGCCAAAATAAAGGCAGATGACATCCACTTTGCCCGTACCCGCCTGTTAAGCCTCGAAAATACCCACAACGGCAAAGTCCTGCCACGAGAGTATCTGAAAGAGGCATGGGAATTTACCCGTGAGCGCGGTCTGGCGCTGCATGTCGATGGCGCACGTATTTTTAACGCTGTCGTGACGTACGGCTGTGAACTCAAAGAGGTCGTGCAGTATTGCGACTCCTTTACCATCTGCCTGTCCAAAGGGCTGGGGACGCCGGTCGGATCGCTACTGGTCGGCAGCCACGATTACATTAAGCGTGCGACCCGCTGGCGCAAAATGACCGGTGGCGGCATGCGTCAGGCCGGTATCCTGGCGGCAGCTGGACTGTATGCCCTGAAAAATAACGTTGCGCGCCTGCAGGACGATCACGACAACGCGGCCTGGCTTGCAGAGCAGCTACGGGAAGCCGGGGCGGACGTGATGCGTCACGACACCAATATGCTGTTTGTCCGCGTCGGTGAGGCCAACGCCGTAGCGCTGGGTGAGTACATGAAGGCACAGGGCGTGCTGATCAACGCGTCGCCGATTGTCCGTCTGGTGACCCATCTGGATGTTTCACGGGAACAGCTTGCTGATGTCGTCGCCCACTGGCGCGCGTTCCTGACTCGTTAAGGAGAGAGATGTGCCGCAACGCATAGTGGTTCTTGGTGCCAGTGGTTACATTGGTCAACATCTGGTGCAGGCGCTCAGCCAGCAAGGACATCAGGTACTGGCGGTGGCACGTCGCATTGAACGGCTGGACAAACAGCAGTTGCCCAACGTCAGCTGTCATAAGGTCGATCTGAACTGGCCGACGCAGCTTGCGTCTCTGTTGACGAATGTTGATACCGTCTACTATCTGGTACACGGTATGGGAGAAGGCGGCGATTTCATTGCCCATGAGCGTCAGGTCGCGCTTAACGTGCGTGATGCTCTGCGTGAAACGCCGGTCGGGCAACTGATTTTTCTCAGCTCCTTGCAGGCACCGGAACACGAGCAGTCTGACCACCTGCGGGCGCGGCAGATCACCGCCGATACCCTGCGCGAGTCTGGCGTACCGGTAACGGAACTGCGCGCCGGGATCATCGTCGGAGCCGGTTCCGCCGCTTTTGAAGTGATGCGCGACATGGTCTACAACCTGCCGGTGCTGACCCCGCCGCGCTGGGTGCGCTCACGTACCACGCCCATCGCGCTGGAAAACCTGCTGCATTATCTGGTGGCCTTGCTGGATCACCCGTCCCGTGAGCATCGGATCTTTGAAGCCGCCGGGCCACAGGTGCTTAGCTATCAGCAGCAGTTCGAACATTTCATGACGGTGAGCGGCAAGCATCGCTGGCTTATCCCCATCCCCTTTCCCACCCGTTGGATTTCCGTCTGGTTCCTGAATGTCATCACCTCGGTGCCGCCTACCACCGCGAAAGCGTTGATACAGGGTCTCAGACACGATCTGCTGGCCGATGACAGCGAACTACGGGCGTTGATACCCCAAAAGCTTATCGCCTTTGACGATGCTGTACGCAGCACGCTGAAGGAAGAGGAGAAACTGGTGAACTCCAGCGACTGGGGTTACGACGCGCAGGCGTTTGCCCGCTGGCGACCGGAATACGGTTTTTTCGCCAAACAGGCCGGGTTTACCGTAAAGACATCCGCCAGTTTGCCGGCGTTGTGGCGGGTAGTGAACCGTCTTGGCGGCAAAGAGGGCTATTTCTTTGGCAATGGATTGTGGAAGATCCGGGCCGCGCTGGATCTGCTAGTCGGGCATCGGCTGGCAAAAGGTCGCCCTGAACACGAACTGCTTCAACCGGGCGATACTGTAGACAGTTGGAAAGTGATTATCGTCGAGCCAGAAAAACAGCTCGCGCTGCTGTTTGGCATGAAAGCGCCAGGCCTGGGACGGCTGAGCTTTACCCTTGACGATAAGGGCGATCATCGCGAAATTGACGTGCGTGCCTGGTGGCATCCGCACGGTATGCCAGGGCTTTTCTACTGGCTGCTGATGATCCCGGCGCACCTGTTTATTTTCCGGGGGATGGCAAAGAAAATTGCCAGACTTGCAGAACAAATCACAGATAAATCGTAAAAACTTACTGTAT
Organism: Citrobacter sp. Ca225; assembly: GCF_030337175.1. Lineage (NCBI taxonomy): Bacteria > Pseudomonadati > Pseudomonadota > Gammaproteobacteria > Enterobacterales > Enterobacteriaceae > Citrobacter > Citrobacter sp. Ca225. Next base: position 63,545 of record NZ_JAOWCD010000099.1, read on the forward strand.
TGTTTCATGTTTCCCATTGCATACCGACGTAATTCACGGAAGAATGCGCACGACGTTTTATTAAACACAGTGGACTGATATGAAGGTACTGGTTACCGGCGCAACCAGCGGCTTAGGACGAAACGCGGTTGAGTTTTTGCGCAACAAAGGCATCAGCGTCAGAGCGACCGGTCGCAACGAAGCGATGGGTAAACTGCTCGAAAAAATGGGCACGGAGTTTGTGCATGCGGATCTGACCGAGCTGGTCTCTTCGCAGGCGAAGGTTATGCTTGCGGGCATCGATACGCTGTGGCACTGCTCAAGTTTCACCTCACCCTGGGGAACTCAGGAAGCCTTTGATCTGGCAAACGTACGTGCGACCCGCCGTCTTGGCGAATGGGCCGTCGCATGGGGCGTGCGTAACTTTGTTCATATTTCCTCTCCATCGCTTTATTTCGATTATCACCATCATCGCGATATCAAAGAAGATTTTCGCCCGCACCGCTTTGCCAACGAATTTGCCCGCAGCAAAGCCGCTGGCGAAGAGGTCATCAGCCTGCTGGCCCAGGCCAACCCGCAGACCCGGTTTACGGTGTTGCGCCCACAGAGCCTGTTTGGCCCACACGACAAAGTGTTTATTCCCCGTCTGGCGCACATGATGCACCACTACGGCAGCGTGCTGTTGCCGCACGGCGGCAGCGCGATGGTCGATATGACCTACTATGAGAACGCAATCCACGCGATGTGGCTGGCGAGTCAGGAACTGTGCGACAGCCTGCCGTCCGGTCGGGTGTACAACATCACCAACGGCGAACCCAGAACCCTGCGCAGTATCGTGCAAAAGCTGATTGATGAACTGAATATTCACTGCCGGATCCGTTCCGTGCCCTATCCGATGCTGGATATGATTGCCCGCAGCCTGGAGCACTTTGGCAATAAGTCTGCCAAAGAGCCGGCGTTAACCCACTACGGGGTGTCGAAGCTGAATTTCGATTTTACGCTGGATATCAGCCGTGCCGAAACGGAACTGGGGTATAAGCCGGTGGTGACGCTGGATGAAGGCATTGTGAAAACGGCCGCGTGGTTGCGCGACCACGGAAAACTGCATCGCTAACCTTGCCCATACTTTTCCAGTAACGCCTCAGCAATCGCCTGCGTTTCGGCATCGGCAACGCCGTTCCACAACGTCGGGCGGAAGTGCATCTGAAACGCCATCACAACGCGCTGCTGTTCACGCGCGGTCATTTCAGGCTTCACCTCATACCCATAACGCGACAACAGATCCAGCAGTGAGGCCATCTCAACGGGCGTATGCGGCGCCCGCCCAGCGAGGTAGAAATTTACCCGCTGCGCATCGGGCCAGGCGCCAATGCCTTGTGCTGCCAGCGCTCGCCAGGGAAACAGCGGACCGGGATCGTCTTTTCGCTGTGGGGCAATATCCGCATGCGCGACCACGTTCTGTGGCTTGATGTCGTAACGGGCGATAATGTCTTTTGCCAGCGGGATCAGCGCCTGAATCTGCGCAGGCTCAAACGGGGCAAAATATTTATCACCCGCCGATTTTTGCCAGCCGCGATTTTCCAGCTCAATGCCAATCGAGGTGTCGTTGATGCGCGTCGCGCCGCGCCAGAAACTGATACCGGCATGCCACGCCAGATCCTGTTCCGGCACCAGTTGCCAGATACGCGGTTTACCACGATGCAACGGCGGCACGGACGGGATCAGATAATGCGAACTGACGTTTTTATCCGTCAGCGTCGCCAGCGAGCTATCGAAGTCATCCGCGGTATAGTGGATCACCAACACTTTGATGCGCGGATATGCCGCCTGCGCCTGATGACGGGTATCAAGCTGATAACCGTCTTTATCAACGATCCCTTTTTCGCCCGCGCATCCCGTCAACAGTAACGCAAAGGCCGCCAGCCATAACCCCTTTCTCATCGACGCGTTTTCACCGCCGTCCCGCTGACGCTGACCATCAGCATGCTGCTGTCTTTGCCGACCGTTTCATAATCGATATCAATGCCCACGACGGCGTCCGCGCCCAGCGCTTTCGCCTGCTCGCCCAGCTCTGCGAAAGCAATTTCACGCGCTTTGCGTAACTCTTTTTCGTAAGCGCCTGAACGACCGCCGACGATATCGCGGATACCGGCAAAAAAGTCCCGGAAAATATTCGCGCCCAGAATGGCTTCGCCTGTGACCACACCGCAGTATTCCACGATGCTTTGTCCTTCGAGCGTGGGGGTTGTCGAAAATTGCATGATGTCTCTCCTGGTTACATTCAGCACATTATCAGCGCCATACACTATCATTGAAAGGATATAATTGATTATCGTAGATGACTGTTATCTTAGAAGACTCATGGCAGAACGCTTATAAGGAAATCACTATGCGCTATTCGAAACTCTCCCTGCTCATCCCTTGCGCGCTGCTGCTCAGCGCCTGCACTACCGTCACGCCAGCCTATAAAGACAACGGGCCGCGTGCGGGGGCCTGTGTGGATGGCGGCCCGGACAGTGTGGCTCAACAATTCTATGACTATCGTATCCAGCACCGCAGTAATGATCTCACCGCCCTGCGCCCTTATCTGAGCGACAGCCTGGCGAAACTGCTGTCGGATGCCAGTCGTGACAGCGCGCATCGTCAACTGATGAGCAGCGATCCGTTCTCCAGCCGCGCCACGCCGCCGGACAGCGCCAGTGTTGCCAGCGCCTCGACCATTCCGAATAGTGATGCACGAAACATCCCGCTACGCGTTGCGCTGAAACAGGGCGATCAGAACTGGCAGGATGAAGTGCTGATGATCCGTGAAGGCCAGTGCTGGGCCATTGATGATGTTCGCTATCTCGGCGGCAGCGTGCATGCCCCGGCCGGTACGCTTCGTCAGTCGGTTGAAAACCGTTAATCTCTCCGCTTAAACGCGCTAAAAATTGTCCCCCCGTAAATTGTCCGGCATTCTGCATGGAATGCCGACAATTGTTCTTACCGACCTTCCCCCTCGCTATTTTGTGCTATGTTTAATGAGAAATGCGCGTTATATTTAACTTTTAAAGCATAAATATTGCATAACTATTCTGTCAAAGGTACTATCTGCGGCTTCAATAGCTATCAGACGGCCAGTATACGAGCATCAATGAGTATTCAATTAAACGGCATTAACTGCTTCTACGGCGCGCATCAGGCGCTGTTCGATATCACGCTGGATTGCCCGCAGGGTGAAACACTGGTGTTACTGGGCCCAAGCGGGGCCGGTAAAAGCTCACTGCTGCGGGTACTCAATCTGCTTGAGATGCCGCGTTCCGGTACGCTTAACATTGCGGGAAATCACTTCGATTTCCGCAAGACGCCGTCAGATAAAGCAATTCGCGAGCTGCGTCAGAACGTCGGAATGGTCTTTCAGCAATACAATCTGTGGCCGCACCTCACCGTGCAACAGAATCTGATTGAGGCACCCTGCCGCGTGCTGGGTCTGTCGAAAGATCAGGCACTGGCGCGCGCCGAAAAGCTGCTTGAACGCCTGCGCCTGAAACCTTACAGCGATCGCTATCCGCTGCATCTCTCAGGCGGACAGCAGCAGCGTGTGGCCATTGCCCGCGCGTTGATGATGGAGCCGCAGGTGTTGCTGTTTGATGAACCCACCGCCGCGTTGGACCCGGAAATTACCGCGCAGATCGTCAGCATCATTCGTGAACTGGCGGAAACTAAAATTACACAAGTGATCGTGACGCACGAAGTAGAAGTGGCGCGTAAAACCGCCAGCCGCGTCGTGTATATGGAAAACGGTCATATCGTCGAGCAGGGTAATGCGAGTTGCTTTGCCGACCCGCAGACCGAAGCATTTAAAAACTATCTCTCTCACTAAGATTCGGGACAACACAATGAAAAAAGTTCTGATTGCCGCGCTTATCGCAGGCTTTAGCCTTTCCGCTACAGCAGCCCAGACCATTCGTTTTGCGACCGAAGCGTCCTATCCTCCGTTTGAATCCATGGACGCTAATAACAAGATTGTCGGCTTTGATGTCGATCTGGCCAATGCGCTGTGTAAAGAGATCGACGCGACCTGTACCTTTACCAACCAGGCATTTGACAGCCTGATCCCAAGCCTGAAATTCCGCCGTTTCGACGCGGTGATGGCCGGGATGGATATCACGCCCGAGCGTGAAAAACAGGTGCTGTTCACGACCCCTTACTATGACAACTCCGCGCTGTTCATTGGTCAGCAGGGTAAATTCACTGGCGTTGATCAGCTGAAAGGCAAGAAAGTGGGCGTGCAGAATGGCACCACTCACCAGAAATTCATCATGGATAAGCACCCGGAAATCACTACCGTTCCGTATGACAGCTACCAGAATGCGAAACTGGATCTGCAAAACGGCCGTATTGACAGTGTGTTCGGTGATACCGCGGTGGTCACAGAGTGGCTGAAAGACAATCCGAAGCTGGCGCCGGTTGGCGACAAAGTGACGGATAAAGATTACTTCGGCACCGGCCTCGGCATCGCCGTACGCCAGGGCAATGAGGAACTGCAGCAGAAATTCAACACTGCGCTGGAAAAAGTGAAGAAAGATGGGACTTACGAGACCATCTATAACAAATGGTTCCAGAAGTAAGCCTTGATGAACGAATTTTTCCCACTTGCAAGCGCCGCCGGGATGACCGTCGGCCTTGCCGTTTGTGCACTGATCCTCGGCCTGGCGCTGGCAATGCTTTTCGCCGTCTGGGAGTCAGTGAAATGGCGTCCTGTCGCGTGGACGGGTTCCGCGCTGGTCACCATTTTACGCGGCCTGCCGGAAATTCTGGTGGTGCTGTTTATCTATTTCGGCTCCTCTCAACTGCTGCTGATGCTCTCTGATGGCTTTACGATCAATCTGGGCGTCGTGCAGATTCCGGTACGAATGGAGATCGAAAACTTCGACGTCAGCCCCTTCCTGTGTGGGGTGATTGCCCTCTCTCTGCTCTACGCAGCCTATGCGTCTCAAACGTTGCGCGGCGCGCTAAAAGCGGTACCGCTGGGGCAGTGGGAATCCGGCCAGGCGTTGGGACTGTCGAAGACCGCCATTTTCTTCCGGCTGGTGATGCCGCAAATGTGGCGTCATGCGCTGCCGGGGCTGGGCAACCAGTGGCTGGTATTGCTGAAAGATACCGCGCTGGTGAGCCTCATCAGCGTCAACGACCTGATGCTGCAAACCAAGAGTATCGCCACGCGAACCCAGGAACCGTTTAACTGGTACATTATCGCTGCGGCGATCTACCTGGTGATTACGCTGGTGAGCCAGTACATTCTCAAACGCATTGACCTGCGCGCGACACGTTTTGAGCGGAGACCAGGCTGATGTTTGAGTATTTACCTGAACTGCTGAAAGGGCTGCATACCAGCCTGACCCTGACGGTGGCGTCCATTGTCGTTGCCCTGATTCTGGCGTTGATTTTCACGATTGTTCTGACGCTGAAAACGCCGGTGGTAGTCTGGCTGGTGCGTGGCTATATCACGCTGTTTACCGGTACGCCGCTGCTGGTTCAGATCTTCTTGATCTACTACGGACCGGGTCAGTTTCCGTCTCTGCAGGAGTATCCGGTTCTGTGGCATCTGCTGTCAGAGCCGTGGTTGTGCGCCTTGATTGCACTGTCGCTGAACAGCGCAGCTTATACCACTCAACTGTTCTACGGGGCGATTCGCGCGATTCCGGAAGGCCAGTGGCAGTCCTGCGGCGCGCTGGGGATGAGCAAGAAAGACACGCTGGCAATCCTGTTGCCGTATGCCTTTAAACGCGCCCTCTCCTCGTATTCCAACGAAGTGGTGCTGGTGTTCAAAAGTACCTCTCTGGCATATACCATCACGCTGATGGAAGTGATGGGTTATGGTCAGCTGCTGTACGGTCGCACCTATGATGTGATGGTGTTCGGCGCAGCGGGAGTTATCTACCTGATCGTCAACGGCCTGTTGACGTTAATGATGCGTCTGATCGAGCGTAAAGCGCTGGCATTCGAACGTCGAAACTAAGCACTTTATTGCATAAATCACAACCAACAAGACGGACAAGTTTATAACCTGTCCGTCTTTTTTTATTTATCACAAAATAGTTAATCATTTTTATTGCATACAAATTCATTTACTGGCATTGTAAATCCATGCCGCAGAAACGGCGCCTCATCATAACGGGAGTCCAACCATGAAAAAGTTAGTTCTGGCCACATTACTTGCCTCTTTCACCTTCGGTGCCTCTGCCGCTGAAAAAATCAGTTTTGGCGTCTCTGCGACCTATCCACCGTTCGAATCTATGGATGCCAATAACCAAATCGTCGGCTTCGACCTCGATCTGGCAAAAGCCTTATGCAAACAGATGCAGGCAGAATGTACTTTCACCAACCATGCATTTGACAGCCTGATCCCGGCGCTCAAGTTCAAAAAATATGACGCCGTGATTTCCGGTATGGATATCACCCCAGAGCGGAGCAAACAGGTGGCGTTTACGACCCCCTACTATGCCAACTCGGCGCTGGTAATTTCGAAGAAAGATACCTATAAAACCTTTGCCGACCTGAAAGGTAAACGTATCGGGATGGAAAACGGCACCACTCACCAGAAATACTTGCAGGACAAGCACCCGGAAGTGAAAACCGTGGCCTATGACAGCTATCAGAATGCGTTTATCGACCTGAAAAATGGCCGTATTGATGGTGTATTCGGTGATACCGCCGTGGTGAACGAGTGGCTGAAAACTAACCCGCAGTTGGGTGTGGCAACCGAGAAAGTCACCGATCCACAGTACTTCGGCACCGGCCTCGGCATCGCGGTTCGCCCGGATAATAAAGTGCTGCTGGATAAACTGAACGCTGCGCTGGCGGCGATCAAGGCCGATGGTACGTACCAAAAAATCAACGACCAGTGGTTCCCGCAGTAAGACCGAGAATTGGCTGTAGAGTGCCTGATGACGCTACGCTTATCAGGCCTACAAAATACACTTCACTCGCAAGCCGGATAAGGCGCCACCGCCGCTATCCGGCAAACCGTGACTCGTCCTTCAGCAACAATGTCAGCACTTCATAATGCGCGGTATGTGGGAACATATCGAAAAGTTGTACCCGTTCAATGCGATAGCCTGGCAATGCGGCAATGTCTTTCGCCATCGTCTGCGCATTACAGCTGGAATAGATGATAACTTGCGGTGCCATTCGGCTGAGGTAATCACACAAGGATTTACCAATTCCGCGGCGCGGCGGGTTCACCAGCACCAGATCCGGCACAGCCCCCTGCCCGGTGGCAAACTGCGTCGAATCCAGCGCCTGAAAATGAAGATTGGTTAAGCCCAGTTCCGCCGCTGACTGCTTCGCACAGACAATGGCTTCCGGCGCAATTTCAATTCCCGTCAACTGCATCTGCGGCGTCGCGCAGTGCAGACCAAACCCACCGACACCACAGAACAGATCCCACATGTGGTTCACCGGCAACTGCCGCACCCAGTCACGCGCTGTGGCATATAATTGGCTTGCCACCGCCGGGTTGGTCTGGAAGAAACTGTGCGGGCGGATCCACAGCGGCACGTCGTTAAACCGCTCCGCCAGCGCCTGCTGTTCAGTCAGAAAGATTTCTGTCTCCCCTTCCATAATCGCCATATGCACCGGCTGAAGATTGACGCTGATGACCTTCAGTTGCGGCAGTTGCGCCTGCAACCACGGCAGCGCAGCACGCAACTGCGCCAGTTTACTGTCGGAACGCAGAACAAAGCGCAGCATCATACCGCCATCAAACTGACTTTCCGTCAGCAAAAGGTACTTAAGCTCTCCACGCTTGCGTGCCACGTTGTAGGGAGTTAGTCCGGCCCGCGCAATAAACGGTTTCAGCACAGCAAACACCGGGGCAAACGAGGCCGGATAGAGCGGGCAATCGCACAGATCTTCTGGCGTACCATCGCGATGCAACATGCCCAGCAACGGTTTTTCCACGCTGCCGCTGACCACCATCTTCGCTTTATTGCGAAACGCCAGCTCCGGGCCGCTGACCGGCACGCACCATTCTCCGACGAGAAAACCGGTAAGCAAATTTTGCAGATCGGCGGTTTTGGCGGTGAGTTGCTCGCCGACGGGCTGCGTGATCCACTGACAGGAACGACAGCGACCGGCGTCATAGAGTGCGCACTGCATACGGAAACCTTTATCTAAACAGGGGCGAGGATTATACACATTATTGTAAGCGGAAGAAGCGACGACTGGCCGCGGGCACAAACAGTAATAACAGCACCAGCATATCGGGCAGTTTTTGCATTACCAGCGTACGCAGAATCTCCCGCTTTGACTCACCCGCAATGCTGAACAGCTCTGGATAGCCGTAGCCCAGCGAGGCCGCCCACAAATAGCTGGCGGCAATCACCTGCGTGAGGAGATAGATCCAGCGCGCCCAGTTACGCCCTTTCACCAGTGAAAACGCACACCAGATTTCAATAAATACCAGCATCAGGCTGCCGAGAAAAACCAGTGTTAAATTCCATGTCTGCACGCTGCGATGAATAAACTCGCCCAGTCCGCGAATGCCAAGGGTGTTGAAAATCATCAGCAGGTCGAGCCCACGGATCATAATAATGGCGAGCGCCGCCACCTGCACCAGCGTGGGCACATTCAGGCGGGCATGTGATGAGGATGTTTTATTAAAAAATCCCAACGAATCGTCTTCCATGAAAACAATGCCGCGACGAGCGCGGCATTATGTAGCCAGGTTGGCAGATTTTAGTGTCTTCAGTCACGTCTTGCACGTTGGATATCGCGGATCCGCTGTTTTTCCGTGCGAGCCATCAAATACCAGGCGATAAAACCAACAATTCCCACCACCCCGAGTATCAGCGTCGCCAGGGCGTTAATTTCCGGGTTAACGCCCATCCGCACGCTGGAGAAGACCAGCATCGGTAACGTGGTCGCGCCCGGTCCGGAGACAAAGCTGGCAATGACCAGATCGTCCAGCGACAGGGTAAACGCCAGCAGCCAGCCGGAGACCACCGCTGGCATAATCATCGGCAGCGTAATCACAAAGAACACCTTCAGCGGCGTCGCCCCCAGATCCATCGCCGCTTCCTCAATGGAGCGATCCAGTTCACGCAGGCGCGAGGAGATCACCACCGCCACATACGCCGTACAGAACGTGACGTGCGCCAACCAAATAGTCAGCATGCCACGATCCGACGGCCAGCCAATAGCGTGCCCCAGTGCGACAAACAGCAGCAACAAAGAGAGCCCGGTGATCACATCCGGCATCACCAGCGGCGCGGTGATCATAAAGGCAAAGCCGTTCGACCCGCGAAAGCGACCAAAACGCACCATCACCACCGCAGCAATCGTGCCGAGTATCGCCGCCATGGTCGCCGCGCAGGCGGCGATAGTCAGACTCAACCCCACCGCGCTCATCATTGCGCTATCACGGAACAGTTCGCCGTACCAGCGCGTTGACCATCCCGCCCACACCGTGACCAGTTTGGAACTGTTAAACGAGTAGATGACCAGCATCAGCATCGGCGCATACAGGAAAGTAAACCCGAGCACCAGAATCATAATCCGCCAGGGCGAACGAATTACCGGTAAGTTGTTCATCCGTGGGCCCCTCCGCTTTTTTGCTGATGTTTGTGAAACCACATAATCGGGACGATCAGCAGCAGCAACATGACAATCGCGACCGCAGACGCCACCGGCCAGTCGCGGTTGTTAAAGAACTCCTGCCACAGCACGCGACCAATCATGATGCTGTCTGGCCCGCCGAGCAGTTCCGGGATCACAAACTCGCCCACCGCCGGAATGAACACCAGCATAGAACCGGCAATAATGCCGCCTTTGGTCAGCGGTACGATCACACTAAAGAACGTTTTCAACGGACGCGCACCCAGATCCAGCGACGCTTCCACCAGCGAGTAATCAATCCGCGTCAGTGCGGTATAAATCGGCAGCACCATGAACGGCAAATAGGCGTACACAATACCGATATACACCGCCAGATTGGTGTGCAGAATGGTCAGCGGCTGGTCAATTACGCCCAGCCACAGCAGAAAGTTATTCAACACGCCATTATTTTTCAGTATCCCCATCCAGGCATATACGCGGATCAAAAACGAGGTCCACGACGGCAGGATCACCAACAGCAGCAGAATATTACGCGTTGACGGCTTGCTGTGCGCCACCGCCCACGCCAATGGATACCCCAGCAGCAGACAGCAGAGCGTCGAGATCCCCGCCACCTGTAGTGACTGCAGATAAGCATCAAAGTAGAGCGGATCGTCCGTCAACTGCAGGAAGTTACCGAGATTAAGGGTGATCGACAGTTGCCCGTCGGCCCACTCCATCAGCTCCGTATACGGCGGGATCGCTCGCGCCATCTCCGCCAGACTGATTTTAAAGACGATCAGAAAAGGCAGCAGAAACAGCAGGATCAGCCAGACGTAAGGCAGCGCTATCACCAGTTTGCGCCCGTGTTTCATCTGCACGCGCGCCAGCCAGAACGTAAAGCCGCCTGGTTTTTCTACGCGTGCCGGAGGTTCAAGTGTACTCATCTTCGCTCCTTAAACCGTCAACACCACACAACTGTCCGCATCCCAGCACAGACGCACCTCATCGCCCCAGGTCGGCAGACCTTTGCGATAACGGTGAGCGTTTTGCAACTGGGCGCTGATCATCTGTCCGCTTTTCAGGCGAACGTGATAGATGGAGAGATCGCCAAGATAGGCAATGTGCACCACTTCACCGACGGCGAAGTTAAAACCGTCGGCAGGCGGCTCTTCGCAGAGCATGATTTTTTCCGGACGCAGCGCCACGTGCACCGGCACGTTATCCACCACCGACGCATCCGGATCGACCTTCAACGGATGCACCAGCCCAGGAGAATAGAGCACCAGACCGTCTTCCTGGCGCTCTTTAATTACGCCCTCAAAGACATTGACCGAGCCGATAAACTCTGCGCTGTAGCGCGTGGTCGGGTGCTCGTAAATTTCTTCCGGCTCACCGATTTGCACAAACTTGCCACGGTTCATAATGGCGATACGCCCGGCCATGGTCATCGCCTCTTCCTGATCGTGCGTCACCATCACGCAGGTTACGCCGACGCGCTCAAGGATATCGACCACTTCGAGCTGCATACGGTCACGCAGCTTTTTATCCAGTGCGCCCATCGGTTCGTCGAGCAGCAGAAGTTTAGGCCGTTTTGCCAGGCTTCTCGCCAGCGCCACACGCTGACGCTGACCGCCGGAAAGCTGATGCGGTTTGCGTTTAGCGAACTCCTGCATATGCACCAGACCTAACATCTCGTCGACCCGGCTGGCAATTTCTGCTTTCGGCAGTTTGTCCTGCTTCAGGCCAAAGGCGATATTCTGTTCCACCGTCATATGGGGAAACAGCGCATAGGACTGAAACATCATATTGATGGGCCGTAAATAAGGCGGCACCTGGGACAGGTCGACGCCATCCAGCATGATTTGTCCTGTAGTAGGTTGTTCAAACCCCGCCAGCATGCGCAACAGCGTGGATTTTCCACAGCCTGATGCGCCCAGCAGGGCAAAGATTTCGCCTTTATAAATGGTCAGACTTACGTCATCGACAGCGTGCTGACCATCGAAGGATTTGGTCAGGTTGCGGATTTCGAGGAGCGGCGTCAGCGCTTTACGGGTTTTCGCCTGCGGGCGTGGGGTGGCATCATTCACGGGGTGCTCTCCGGCAGAAACAATCATGGTGCAGGCGCACCAGAACGGTGCGCCAGTTGCCGGGAGCGCTTCGCTTGCCCGGCCTACGGTAAAAGGTTATTTACCGCTTTTCACCTTGGTCCAGGCACGCGTACGGACGCGGTCAATCTTCGGATCCTGAACTTTCAGGGTGAACATCTTCGCGCGCACGTCTGCTGGCGGATAAATACCTGGATTATCACGCACTTCTGCACTCACCAACGCCGTCGCCTCTTTGTTGGCATTCGCGTAGAACACGTGGTCAGAGATATGCGCAATCACATCCGGGCGCAACAGGTAGTTGAGGAACTGATAGGCCTCGTCTTTATTTTTGGCATCTGCTGGCATCGCGAAGACATCAAAGAAGGCCATTGCCCCTTCCTTCGGAATCGAGAAGGAGATATTGACGCCATTCTTCGCCTCTTTCGCCCGGTTGGCGGCCTGCCAGACATCTCCTGCCCAGCCAATCGCCACACAGGTATCGCCGTTAGCCAGGTCGTTGATGTACTGCGAAGAGTGGAAGTAACGGATATTCGGCCGCAGCTTGAGCAGCAGATCGGTAGCCGGTCCGGTATAGTCGTCTGCTTTGGTGCTGTTCGGATCTTTACCCAGATAGTTCAGCACGGTGGCAAACAACTCTTCCGGCGCATCGAGGAAAGAGACGCCACAGCTCTTGAGTTTTTCAAGATTTTCCGGCTTCAGCACCAGATCCCAGCTATTAAGCGGGGCATCAGCGCCGAGCACCGCTTTCACTTTATCGACGTTGTAGCCAATACCGGTGGTCGCCCACATATACGGCATCGCGAATTTATTGTCCGGGTCGTGTTTGGCGACCAGTTTCAGCAATTCCGGATCGAGGTTTTTCCAGCCCGGCAGTTTGCTCTTATCCAGCGGCTGGAAAACGCCTGCCGTCAACTGACGTTCAAGAAAGCTCGCGGAAGGCACTACCAGATCAAAACCGGTGCTACCTGCCATCAGTTTGCCTTCCAGCACTTCGTTGGAGTCAAAAACGTCATAGACCACTTTGATGCCGGTCTCTTTTTCAAAATTAGCGACCGTATCCGGCGCAATATAATCAGACCAGTTATAGATATGGAGTGTTTTTTGTTCTGCAGCGAGCGTGCCGGCAGAGACGGCCATCAGAGCACCCGCAACCAGACCCGATAGCCATTTTTTATTTAAGGCGGTCATAATCTCTTTCCTTATCAAAGTTCGTTAACAAACGAACCAAAAAAGTTGCACTCAATGCTATGCAAGAAACGTGCATAGTTTGTCACTCGGCAAAAACCAGGAAGAGTGGACGCTCCCCCGACCGTTATTGCTCGCTGTAATTAAGCTTCGCAAGAATAACTTTAGCCAGGGTTTCAGGCTATAGCCCAGATTAAAAAACGCCTTTTATCAATTTTTTATGCAATTTATGTCTATGTGATAAAGCGAAACAGCGGGAAAGGAGGTGAATAATTCTTTAAAGAAAGGTTAAATGCAGAATAAAAGAACGTAAACCGCAGCCGCTCTGGCAGCGACTGCGCTATACGCGCCATACTTCACGTTAAAATCAGTGAAGAAAATGGTTCTCAACGCTGCTTTTTTGCGCGTCTTCTTCGGCGGTAAACAGCATCTGGTGCGCGCCCGCTTCAAGAATGACCATGGATATCTGCTCTTCGCTCTGGCGCACGAACCACTCGAACTGCGCGTAAGTTACCCCTTGCATAACGGATAAAGACTGGCAAACCACCAGCTTTGGCAGATTATCATCCTGCATATCCAGGAACGCTTTCACAGTGAGGGAACTGGCATTGATGGCAGACAGATCCGCGGCCAGCGGCAGTAACGCAGAAGGCCTCACTTCAGCCATCGCGGAAAACAGCAGCGTATTATCGACGAGATCTAATTTCGCATCGTAGATGCCGTCAAAATTTTGCATGTGTGGTAAATGCAGTGCCTGACAGGTATCACATTCAAAAAAACTCATGCCCAGGTCGTCGAGCCATTGCCGCAACGTATCCAGAGTGGGAACGACCAATTCTGTCATAATAATGTGCTACCTCTTACGATAAAAAAATACCGGCACAGCTTACGCAAAAAGTGTTCGTCATGCCACGATCATCGGCGATATTAAAGACTAGCCACCCGTTTTGAGACAAAATTCAGCCGTCGCGTGGCGTTCGATCCACTGAATCATCCGCCCGGCGATATCGATACCGGTGGTTTTTTCGATCCCTTCCAGACCCGGAGAGGCATTCAATTCCATCACCAGCGGGCCGCGCTCGGCGCGTAAAATATCAACACCAGCAACATCAAGCCCCATCGTCTGCGCGGCTTTTATCGCAATTTTGCGCTCACGGGGAGTAATGTTGGCAATGCAGGCGACGCCGCCGCGATGGAGATTAGAACGAAAATCGCCGTCCTTCGCCCGTCGTTCGATGGCAGCAACCACCTCATCCCCCACCACCAGACAGCGAATATCGCGGCCTTTGGCCTCTTTAATATATTCCTGAACCAGAATGTGGGCGTTAAGCCCCCGGAACGCATCCACGACGCTCTCGGCAGCCTGACGGGTTTCTGCCAGTACCACGCCAATTCCTTGCGTTCCCTCTACCAGTTTCACCACCAACGGCGCGCCACCAACCATATCGATCAGATCGCTGGTGTCATCCGGCGAGTGCGCAATGCCGGTAATCGGGAGATCGATACCCTGACGCGCCAGCAACTGCAACGAACGCAGCTTATCGCGGGCGCGGGTAATCGCTACAGATTCATTCAACGGATAGCTGCCCAGCATCTCAAACTGGCGTAGCACCGCCGTACCATAAAAGGTAATCGCCGAACCAATACGCGGAATGACGGCATCAAAATGAGGCAACTTGCGTCCTTTATAATGAATTGAGGACGCCGCCGGATTGATGTTCATATAACAGGAAAGCGGGTCGAGTATTTCAACCAGATGACCACGCGTCATCGCCGCTTCACGCAGGCGCTTACACGAGTAGAGCGTTCCATCCCGGGACAATATGGCAATTTTCACCCTGCACCTCTCTGCATCACTCGATCACTATCCCGCGTATCATACACAGCGGCGGAATTTTTAGCGCGTGGCCCAACCCTGTTTATGCAAATATTCCAGGATAAAGGGACGATTTTCCTTAATCAGCGTGCGGCGAATATGATCGCTCCAGGTGTCACGGCGGGTATTGCTGCCACGGCTGAGATAATACTGCGCGAGCTGTTCGTCATAATCAGCCAGCACGTCCTTGTCGAGCGGCTGATAACGATTTTCGTGCATCACTATCGCTGCGGGCAGGCGCGGCTTCAGCTCCGGGTTATCAGCAGGCCAGCCCAGGCACAGCCCAAACAGCGGCAGTACGTGTTTTGGCAGCGCCAGCAACTCGGTGACAGATTCGATATTATTGCGTAATCCGCCGATATAGACACCACCCAGTCCCAGCGATTCCGCCGCCGTCAGCGCGTTTTGCGCCATCATCGCCGTATCAACGACGCCCAGCAACAACTGCTCTGCAAGGCCTAATTGCGCTTCAGGGCAAATCTGCAGATGACGGTTGAAGTCGGCGCAGAAGACCCAAAACTCAGCGGCCTGCGCGACGTGCTGTTGACCGCCGGTTAAGGGTACCAGTGCGTCACGTAGTACCGGATCCGTAATACGAATAATGGATGTACACTGCAAAAAGCTGGAGCTGGAGGTCGCCTGAGCGGCGGCCAGAATCGCCTCTCGCTGTTCAGGCGTAATCGGTTGATCGGTATAATGGCGAATCGAACGGTGACGACGCAGAAGGTTAATGGTTGGAGTCATTCTCTTTTTCTCTGTCAGAACGGGATGAATCGGATGAGGGCTTCATCAGCTGGGGCGCCAGCCGCTGCGCGACTTGCCAGACGAATGCCAGTGCGGCGGGGATCATCAACAGCACGCCCAAAAAAAGCATGATAATGACCGCTAACGGGCTGTTAAACGGGGCGGGAAGCGTCAGGTAGTGGTTCAGCAACAGCAAAGCCAGCGCCAGGAGCACCATACCCACCATTTCCAGAATCAATACACTTTTTGGTAACGCGCCGGTCATACGCACAGGAAGCCCCCTTTTGTGAGACATAGTGTAAGGCGTTCAGCGTGAATGTGTTTAACAGATATAGACTAAATGTATCGAAGTAAAAGGTGCAACCTACTGTTCAAGACTGACGATTAGCGTCATCATAGCAGCCATTCGCCGTCAGGCTTTGAGTTCGAGGAGAGAGACTACAATGTTTACTGTTATTTTTGGTCGCCCGGGTTGCCCTTACTGTGTACGCGCAAAAGAACTGGCAGAGAAACTGAGCAACGAGCGCGATGATTTCAACTATCGCTACATCGACATCCACGCGGAAGGCATCACCAAAGCGGACCTGGAAAAGACCGTCGGCAAACCGGTTGAAACCGTGCCGCAGATTTTTGTTGATCAGAAACACATCGGCGGTTGCACCGATTTTGAAGCCTGGGCGAAAGAGAATTTGAACCTGTTCGCCTGAGTACTGTAAGTGATGTCATAACGCCCTCTCCGGAGGGCGTTATTGGTTTTTACGCTGTCGCGGTCTGAACAAACTGCTAATGAACAGGAAGCATAAGGCTCCCAAAGCGCACCAGAATACGGCGCTGAATAACCACGCCATCTCCTGCCACAGCGAGCGAGTGGGCGTAAAGAAAAGACGCGTGAGCAGCAAACAACAAGGTGCCGCAAGCATCGCGCCAAGGAGCGGTTTGATCACCTCCCGGCGATGAGAGCAAAAACTGGCGACCGCGCCTGGCAGCGTAAAAAACAGTAGCCCAATTTCAGGATGCCCGGCCGCCCGAAATGCCCCTTTCATGTTCATCGTCAGAAAAAGACAGACAACCATAAAGAGCACAAAGCAGCAGACCGCTCCTACCCAACCATGCTTATATTTCAATCTTTTCTCCTGACACTGTCTCTATCGAATACACTTTTCGCCAAAGGCGTCCAGTCAGATAAAGCCGTTCAGCATTCCGTGCCAAAATACGCCAACACGATTCTTATAGCCGTTGATACGTAATGAGATTAAACTAGCCAGATTATATTGTTGTGCCGCTTATATTCGGGCTGTGAATATGTCACAATCGCCCTTATTTGATGGCAAAACAGTAGCCTAAATTACCATTTCTTTCAACAGCTTACTCGTAAACAAGAAGTTAGTCTCCGTGAATATAAACGTCGCCGATTTGTTAAATGGGAATTACATCCTGTTATTATTCGTTGTACTGGCTCTCGGCCTGTGTCTCGGTAAATTGCGTCTGGGTTCCATCCAACTGGGTAATTCCATTGGCGTTTTAGTCGTCTCTCTCTTATTAGGGCAACAGCATTTCAGTATTAACACTGACGCACTGAATCTGGGCTTTATGCTGTTTATTTTTTGTGTCGGCGTTGAAGCGGGTCCTAACTTTTTTTCCATTTTTTTTCGGGACGGGAAGAATTACCTGATGCTGGCTCTGGTGATGGTCGGCAGCGCGCTGCTGATCGCCCTGGGGCTGGGTAAGCTATTTGGCTGGGACATCGGCCTGACGGCCGGTATGCTGGCTGGTTCAATGACGTCTACCCCGGTTCTGGTCGGTGCTGGCGATACGCTGCGCCATTTTGGAATGGAGAGCGCACAGCTTTCCCGGGCGCTGGATAACCTGAGTCTGGGCTACGCACTGACCTACCTGATCGGTCTGGTCAGCCTGATCGTCGGCGCACGCTATCTGCCAAAATTACAGCATCAGGATCTGCAAACCAGCGCCCAGCAAATCGCCCGTGAACGCGGTCTGGACACCGACACGAACCGGAAGGTGTACCTGCCGGTCATTCGTGCTTATCGCGTCGGCCCGGAACTGGTCGCCTGGACGGACGGAAAGAACCTGCGGGAGCTCGGCATTTACCGCGCAACTGGCTGCTACATTGAACGCATCCGTCGTAACGGTATTCTGGCAAACCCGGACGGTGACGCCGTGCTGCAGATGGGTGATGAAATCGCGCTGGTCGGCTATCCGGATGCTCATGCCCGCCTCGACCCCAGCTTTCGTAACGGCAAAGAGGTGTTCGACCGCGACCTGCTCGACATGCGGATCGTCACGGAAGAGATCGTGGTGAAAAACCACAATGCCGTGGGACGCCGTCTTGCGCAACTGAAGCTCACCGATCACGGCTGCTTCCTGAACCGCGTGATTCGCTCGCAGATTGAAATGCCAATTGATGACAACGTGGTGCTCAACAAAGGCGACGTATTGCAGGTCAGCGGCGACGCGCGCCGGGTGAAAACAATCGCGGATCGTATTGGCTTTATCTCGATTCACAGCCAGGTCACCGATCTGCTGGCCTTCTGTGCGTTCTTCATTATTGGTCTGATGATCGGCATGATCACCTTCCAGTTCAGCAACTTCAGTTTCGGCATCGGTAACGCCGCTGGATTGCTGTTCGCCGGGATCATGCTGGGCTTCCTGCGTGCTAACCATCCCACATTTGGCTACATCCCGCAGGGAGCGCTGAATATGGTGAAAGAGTTCGGCCTGATGGTCTTTATGGCGGGCGTTGGCTTAAGCGCAGGCAGTGGCATCGGTCAGGGGTTAGGGGCGATTGGCGGTCAAATGCTGATTGCTGGTCTGATCGTCAGCCTGGTGCCGGTGATCATTTGCTTCCTGTTCGGCGCCTATGTCTTGCGCATGAACCGGGCGCTTCTTTTTGGCGCCATGATGGGGGCGCGTACCTGCGCACCGGCAATGGAAATTATCAGCGACACCGCGCGTAGCAATATCCCGGCACTCGGTTACGCAGGCACCTACGCGATAGCCAACGTGCTGCTGACACTGGCGGGGACACTCATCATCATCATCTGGCCAGGCTTAGGATAAAACTGAAGTTGTCCCTTAAGTGAAAATTTTTTGCAGATATGTAGAACTTTTCCTCAAGGTGTCAGTCATAACTAGTGCCACTGCTTTTCTTTGATGTCCCCAATTTGTGGAGCCCATCAACCCCGCCGTTTTGGTTCAAGGTTGATGGGTTTTTTGTTGCCTGCATTTCTCCTCTCCCGTCTTTACCCCCTTCCTCAACCATACTGACTGATGATCGGCATGAAGAGCAGGATCGTGTGGCGCAAGACATTTGTGTCGCCGGGGAGACAACCACTATCGCCCTCAACGATGCTCACCCGGCGATGCGTTTAACCATCCGCAGGATCTCTTCGCGCGTCATCGGCGTCCGGTCAGTCACAAAATGCAACGTCATCCCTTCAATAAAAGCGTCCAACGCCCGGGCGGTAATAGGATCAAACCACTGCTCAAGCGTTCTCTGACTGGTTTGCATCCAGTCCTGCATCACACTTCTTAGCGTCGGCTTACGATTCATCATCGCGTACAGCTGATACATCAGCTCCATATTATGCGGCGTCGTCACTTCTGAACTGTAAATGAGGGTGGTGATCGATTCGCAGGCCATTTCCGGGCCGGTCACCCCGGCAAAAAAATCACGATATTGCTGCGCCATATCGCACGTAAAACGCGTGAACGCTTCTTCAATCAACGAGTCCATACCCTCGAAGTAATATGTCATGGATCCCAGTGGAACCCCTGCACAGCTGGCGATTTTACGATGCGTTACAGCACTGATCCCATGCTCAGCAATTGTCTCCAGAGTTGCCTGAAGTATCCTTTCCCGACGCTGCGGATCGTTTGGTCGTCTGCTCATAAATTCCCCTTCTGATTTATGTACAAATGTACACAAACTTGCTAGTGTTGTCGCTATTGTTGTACTTTTGGTGCTTCCCTGATGACATTGACTTCCTCCCGCAAAGCCCTGCAACGCCGTACCTGGGCGCTTTTTATGTTCTTCTTTTTGCCCGGCTTGCTGATGGCCTCCTGGGCCACACGCACGCCCGCCATTCGTGACACGCTTTCGGTCTCGACGGCGGAAATGGGGGCCGTACTGTTTGGTCTCTCGATTGGTTCGATGAGCGGCATCCTTTGTTCGGCCTGGCTGGTGAAACGATTTGGCACTCGAAAGGTGATTCGCACCACCATGTCCTGCGCAATTGTAGGGATGCTGGTGCTAAGCCTGGCGCTTTGGCTCACCTCCCCGGTGTTGTTCGCGCTGGGTTTAGGTGTATTCGGCGCCAGTTTTGGTTCCGCAGAAGTGGCGATCAATATTGAAGGGGCGGCCGTCGAACGTGAGATGAACAAAACCGTTTTGCCGATGATGCACGGTTTTTACAGTTTCGGCACGCTGGCGGGCGCGGGTATCGGGATGGCACTGACAGCCTTCGGCGTCGCGGCAACCACGCATATTGTACTGGCTTCGCTGGTAGCGATTGCGCCGATTTTTATTGCCATCCAGGCCATTCCTGACGGGACGGGCAAAAACGCCAACGACGGTTCTCATCACCAGGAAAAAGGCGTCCCCTTCTGGCGCGATATTCAGTTGCTGCTGATTGGCGTTGTGGTGCTGGCGATGGCCTTTGCTGAAGGGTCCGCCAACGACTGGCTACCGCTGCTGATGGTCGACGGTCACGGGTTTAGCCCGACATCCGGCTCGCTGATTTACGCAGGGTTCACGCTCGGGATGACCGTCGGGCGCTTTACCGGTGGCTGGTTTATTGACCGTTACAGTCGTGTGGCGGTGGTTCGCGCCAGCGCCCTGATGGGCGCGCTCGGTATTGGTCTGATTATTTTCGTCGACAGCGCCTGGGTGGCCGGCGTCTCTGTGATACTGTGGGGCCTGGGCGCATCGCTCGGTTTCCCGTTAACCATTTCTGCGGCCAGCGACACGGGGCCGGATGCACCGACACGCGTTAGCGTCGTGGCAACCACCGGCTATCTCGCCTTTCTCGTTGGCCCTCCGCTGCTCGGCTACCTCGGCGAACACTACGGTTTACGTAGCGCCATGCTGGTGGTGCTGGCGCTGGTACTGCTGGCCGCCGTTGTCGCCAGAGCCGTCGCCAAACCAAATTCAACTACGCAAACTGCGATGGAGAAGGGATAAATGGGTATTAAGTTAATTGCAGTCGATATGGATGGCACTTTTCTGAGCGATCAAAAGACCTATAATCGCGAACGTTTTCTTGCACAGTATCAGCAGATGAAAACGCAGGGTATTCGTTTTGCGGTCGCCAGTGGCAATCAGTACTACCAGCTCATCTCTTTCTTTCCTGAGATTGCCCATGAGATCTCCTTTGTCGCCGAAAACGGCGGTTGGGTGGTAAGCGAAGGCCAGGATATCTTTAACGGCGATCTGGCGAAATCCGATTTTACCGCCATCGTTGATCACCTGTTAACCCGCGCCGATGTCGAAATCATCGCCTGCGGTAAGAACAGTGCGTATACCCTGAAAGCGTACAACGACGAGATGAAAGCCACCGCCGGCATGTACTATCACCGCCTCGAATTCGTGGATGATTTTAACAATATCAATGACGTGTTTTTCAAATTTGGCCTGAACATCTCAGACGATCGGATCCCGGAAGTTCAGCAAGCCCTGCACGACGCCATTGGCGATATCATGGTGCCTGTTCACACCGGCTATGGCAGCATCGATCTCATTATCCCCGGCGTACACAAAGCGAACGGACTGCGCCTGCTCCAGCAGCGTTGGGGAATTGACGATAGTGAAGTCGTGGTGTTTGGGGATGGCGGAAATGATGTTGAAATGCTGCGCCAGGCGGGCTTTAGTTTTGCAATGGAAAATGCGGCAGATACGATTGCGAAGGCCGCGAAATATCGAGCTGGCTCAAACAACAAAGAAGGCGTCCTCGACATCATTGATTGTGTCCTGAAGAACGAAGCGCCATTTAATTAACAACGACTTGCGTTATTCACCAGGCTAAGGTGTTTACACCGCCATCCGACTTTATTGCCTGATGGCGGTGCGCTTAGCGGGCCAACAATGTCGCCATTACCCTTCCCGGGTATTCCCGGCCTGTTTATCTTTCAGGAAGATAAACATCAGCAACAGCCACAACATGCCGCTCGCCAGATTAAACAGGCTGAACAGCCCATTCCCGCCGAGCAGATAAGCGTGCTTACTCAGTTCAATCCCGACGGTAAAGATCAGCATTTGCAGCATTCCCATCGCCGCAGAGACCGTGCCTTTACTCATGTCGCTGGCGAACAGGGTGAGGCGCACCAGTCCGGCGTTGGCCACACCGATGCCAAAGGCGTAAACGCTCAGACCAGCCGTCATCCACAGATACGCATGGGACGAGACGACGGTGGCCGCCGCGGCGATGAGCAGTCCCAGCACAATCGGCCAGCCGCCCATGATGATGAGCGAACGCACCGTACGCCGAGCGGTCAGGCGCGCCAGCATCAGGTTCCCGGCGATCAGCGCGCCAAAAATCGGCACCTGTAGCAGGCCATACTCGTAGCTACTAAGTTGTTCGCCGCTGATGATAATAATCGGTGACTGGGCGATCCAGGCCAGCAACGGCAGGCTGACGAACCCCAGCGCCAGCGCGCCGGCGACAAAGCGCCCATTTTTCAGCACCAGTCTGTAATCATTACCCAGCGCCTTTAGCGATAGCGGCTCGCCGATCCGCGTGGCGGTCTCCGGCATCGCCCGCTGCAGACCAAAGAACGCGATCGCCGCCAGTGCGGCGAACAGCACAAACATGCCTTCCCACGGCAGGACATGCACCCACGCCGCTCCCACCAGCGGTCCAAGCAGTGGCGCTATCAGCGCAACGTTCGCCATCAGGGCGGTGATTTTAATACACACGGCCTCTTCAAAGGACTCCTGGATAGCCGCATAACCCACCGCGCCAATAAAGCACAGACTGATGCCCTGCAAAAAACGCAGCAGGGTAAATTGTTCGATGCTTTGCGCCAGCAGCGTTGCCAGGCAGGTGACAATAAACCACACCACGCCCGCTAACATCACCGGACGACGGCCAATGCGATCCGACAGTGGCCCTAATAGCCATTGCAAAAACATACCGCCGGCCAGATAGGCGGTCATGGAGGTGGGTACCCAGTCGATCCCCGCCTGATATTGTTCCACCACCGCCAGCATGCCGGGTTGGATCATATCGTTGCCAATGTAGGTGGAGAATTCGTAGAGCACCAGACAGAGAGGGAAAAGCAGCGCCTGACGTCCAAGACGGGCACCTTGTTGTAAACGGTTTTGCATGCAATCTCTTCGACAATAAAAAATCGCGCAAAGTGTAATGAAAGAGCCTCACCTGAGATAGTGAATTATGCGTGGTAAAAGCAAAATGCGCACATTTTTACCCGCTCATGAAAATCCTTCCCCGGGTTTAAGGTTAGTCTACGTTGACGCGGTTATGCTGAGTGAAAATCACGAGCGATGTCTGAAACACCTTCTTTTACAGGTAAATAAGACAATCCCTCTTTACCCTGCGGACGGACACTTTTATTCTCGGCCTGCCTGGATTTTCATTAAACGAACTGAGTCTGACTGCTATGCTGGAAAATATTAACTATTCGCTGTTCTACTTTATCAATGCCACGCCGGACTCGGCATCGTGGATGATTTCCCTCGCCATTTTTATCGCCAAAGATCTGATCAACATCGTCCCGCTGTTAGCCGTTGTTCTCTGGCTGTGGGGACCGCGTGAACAGGTTTGCGCGCAGCGGCAGTTGATCGTCAAAATGGCGATGGCGCTGGTCGTTAGCCTGCTGGTGTCATGGGTAATGGGACACCTGTTCCCACACGATCGTCCGTTTGCCGATCGCATTGGCTACAATTATCTCCAGCATGCGGCAGATGACTCGTTCCCCAGCGATCACGGCACGGTGATATTTACCTTCGCGCTGGCGTTTTTGTTCTGGCATCGTCTCTGGTCCGGCGTTCTGTTGATGGTGTTGGCCGTCACCATCGCCTGGTCCCGCGTCTATCTTGGCGTGCACTGGCCGCTCGACATGCTCGGCGGACTGCTGGCTGGGATGATCGGCTGCCTGAGCGCGCAGATGATCTGGCAAAAATTCGGTCCAGCCCTCTATCGTGGCCTGCAACACGGTTACCGCATCTGCTTCGCCCTGCCGATTCGTAAAGGCTGGGTACGTGACTAGACGAAGGAAAAAAGAGTAATATTAAGCGCACTGAAAGAGACAGAGCGCTTAATTATTCATCCAGGGGAATTATGGAAACACGTCGCGAAGAGCGTATTGGTCAATTGCTGCAGGCACTGAAACGCAGCGATAAACTCCATCTTAAGGAAGCCGCGACCCTGCTGGGCGTCTCTGAAATGACCATTCGCCGCGACCTGAATAACAACAGTGCGCCGGTAGTGCTGCTCGGTGGCTATATTGTGCTGGAACCCCGCAGCGCCAGCCACTATCTGCTCAGCGATCAAAAATCCCGCTTAGTGGAAGAAAAACGTCGTGCGGCGCAGCTGGCGGCAAGTCTGGTGCAGCCGCATCAGACGCTGTTTTTTGACTGCGGTACGACGACGCCGTGGATCATCGAAGCGATCGATAATGACATCCCGTTTACCGCCGTCTGCTATTCCCTGAATACGTTTCTGGCATTGCAGGAAAAACCGCTGTGCCGGGCAATCCTCTCCGGCGGCGAATTTCACGCCAGCAATGCGATTTTCAAACCGCTTGATGCTCAGGAAACCCTGAACAATATCTGTCCGGATATCGCCTTTTATTCCGCTGCCGGCGTTCATATCAGCAAAGGGGCGACCTGTTTTAATCTGGAAGAATTGCCGGTGAAACACTGGGCAATGTCGATGGCGCAACACCACGTACTGGTGGCCGATCACAGCAAATTTGGCAAGGTCCGTCCGGCGCGGATGGGAGATTTAAAACACTTTGACATCGTGGTAAGCGACTGCTGCCCTGACGATGAATTTGTCTGCTTCGCCAAAGCGCAGCGAATTAAGCTTATGTACTAATTGCCGTTTGCCGGACAGGCGTCAGCGCTATCCGGCAATCATCAGGACTTAAGAGAACCAGCTACCGAACCACTGATGAAATTTCATCAGTACGAAATCCCACATCCGGCCAAAGAAGCCGCCCTCTTCTACCGCCTCCATCACGATCAACGGACGCTGTTCAATCGATTTGCCGTTCAACTGGAAGTCAATCGTCCCGACCACCTGGCCCTTTTTCAGCGGCGCGGTGAGCTGCGGTTCCGTCAGCGTAAAGCTGGCTTTCAGGTTTTTCAGTTGACCGCGCGGAATCGTCACAGAACCGGCTTCGCCAGCCCCCAGATTCACCTCACTCTTGTCACCAAACCAGACGCGCTGGGTCACAAAGGTGGCATCCGGTTTGATAGGCGTTACGGTCTCAAAGAAGCGGAACCCCCAGGTCAACAGTTTTTCTGATTCATTAAAGCGGATACGGTCAGTTTTGGTGCCTAATACCACCGAAATCAGACGCATATCGCCCTGGGTGGCCGACGCGACCAGATTGTATCCGGCCCCGGCCGTGGTGCCTGTTTTCATGCCGTCAACGTTCAGGCTGGAGCTCCAGAGCAGACGGTTTCGGTTGGGCTGGCGAATCTTGTTAAAAGTGAACTCTTTTTCTTTATGGATCGCATACTCTTCCGGCACATCGTGGATCAGTGCTTTACCCAGCAGCGCCATATCACGCGCGGTGCTGAACTGGCCCGGCGCATCCAAACCGTGTACCGTCTGGAAGGTGGTGTTCGTCAACCCAAGCTTTTTCGCATAACCATTCATCAGACCGATAAACGACTCCTGGCTCCCTGCGACATAGTCTGCCAGTGCGATACAGGCGTCGTTGCCGGACTGAATAATCACCCCTTTATTGAGATCGGAAACCGCCACCTGATCGCCGGGCTTCAGGAACATGACCGAGGAGCCGCGCAGCGCCGGGTTACCGGTCGCCCACGCGTCTTTGCCTATCGTCACCATGTCGGTCAGTTTAATTTTGCCCGCTTTGAGTGCCTGCCCCACCACATAGCTGGTCATGATTTTCGTCAGACTGGCCGGATCCAGTTTCTCATCGGCATTGCCTTCAGCCAGCACCTTACCGCTGGCGTAATCCATTAAAATCCACGCGCGCGCATCGACGCTCGGCGGTTCAATGGTCTGTTCCGCCGCCATCACCGTCGGCGCAAAGAGAAAGAGAAGGGCTGAACCCGCTGCGAAATTGCGAAGGGAAGAAACGTATTGCGTCATAAATGCCACCCGAGTATCCATTCAAAAAATATACGTCATACCACCGTATAATAAGTGCGGTGAGTAATAACGCACTAAGAAGCGTAAGTGAACCGTAAGTTGGTAAAGTTTTTAAAGTTTATGCAATAACCCCCCGCTATGCCGCAACGGAGAGGAATTTTTTGTTGGCTGTTGCGTAAATGTTAGCTTTATCTCACCATGTGGAGTGAACGCAGCCCTGAGGCTGTCCATTTTTTGAGGGGTAATTATGATTACGCTGTGGGGCCGGAATAACTCAACCAACGTCAAAAAAGTATTGTGGACGCTCGAAGAACTGGAATTACCGTTTAATCATATCCTGGCGGGAGGACAGTTTGGCCTGAACCATGATGCCGATTATCTGGCGATGAACCCGAACGGTCTGGTGCCTTTGCTACGTGATGATGAAAACGACCTGCTGCTGTGGGAGTCCAACGCCATCGTGCGTTACCTGGCTGCCCAGTATGGACAAAAACGCCTGTGGGTCGAGTCACCGGCACGTCGGGCTGAAGGCGAAAAATGGATGGACTGGGCGAATCAAACCCTCAGTCCAGCACACCGTGTGGTGCTTTTTGGTTTAGTGAGAACACCGCCGGAACAGCGCGATCTCGCCGCTATCGATGCCGGAGCGAAACGCTGCGACGAGCTGTTCGCGATCCTCGACGCGGCGCTGGCCGACCAGTTATGGTTCTCGGGAAAAGCGTTTGGCACCGGTGACATCGCCATCGCGCCGTTTGTCTACAACCTGTTCAACGTGGGACTGACATGGACACCGCGTCCGCATCTTGAGCGCTGGTACCAGCAGCTCAGCGAGCGCCCGGCGTTTCGTAAAACGGTCATGATCCCGGTCAGCTAAGCCGTTCAGGTACGCGGGCTGACTTTAAGCAACTCGCCATCGGACTCGTCGGTTAAGACATACAGATAACCGTCGGGCCCGACGCGTACGTCGCGGATCCGCTGTTTTCGCTCACCCAGAATGCGCCCCTCTTCAGCGACCGTATTGCCATTCACCCTCATCACAATCACATTCTGGTCCTTCAGTGCGCCAATGAACAGTTTCTGCCGCCACTGAGGGAAAGTATCGTGGTCATAAAAGGCCATCCCGCTAACGGCAGGTGATTTCTGCCAGTAGAAAATGGGCTGTTCGGTACCTGCCACCTTTTCGCCCTGCGCTTCCGGGATTTTCAGCCCGCTATAGTTAATGCCCCATGTCGCCAGCGGCCAGCCGTAGTTTTTGCCTTTTTCGGGGATATTGATCTCATCTCCGCCGCGCGGCCCGTGCTCATTGAGCCACAGCGTATCGCTCCACGGATTCATCGCCATCCCCTGCGGATTACGGATCCCATAAGACCAGATTTCCGGGCGCGCGCCAGGCTGATTAACAAACGGATTGTCCGCCGGGATTTTCCCCTGATCGGTCAGACGCACCACTTTCCCCTGCAGTTTGTCGAGGTCCTGTGCCGTCGGCCGCTGGTTGTTTTCCCCCAGCCCGATGAACAGATACCCCTTACCGTCAAACACCAGTCGTCCACCGAAATGATTGCCGGTAGAGAGTTTTGGCATCTGCCGGAAGACCGTCTGGAAGTTTTCCAGCCGCGAAAGGTCGTCGCTGAGTCGACCATAGCCCACCGCAGTTCCTGCTTTTCCCTCTGCATCAGCCTGGGAAAAACTGAGCCAGACGCGCCGGGACTGGCTAAAGTCCGGTG
Organism: Citrobacter sp. Ca225; assembly: GCF_030337175.1. Classification (NCBI taxonomy): domain Bacteria; kingdom Pseudomonadati; phylum Pseudomonadota; class Gammaproteobacteria; order Enterobacterales; family Enterobacteriaceae; genus Citrobacter; species Citrobacter sp. Ca225. Next base: position 91,068 of record NZ_JAOWCD010000099.1, read on the forward strand.
CCAGCGCCACGTCCAGCAGACCGCCCTGCCCGTTTGACCACACCTTTGGCACCCCAGGCAGCGGGTCAGAAAGCCCTTTTCCTGCCTGCCAGTGGCGCAACTGCCCACCCTTCAGAGTGATCAGCATGCCGTCGTCGCCCGGCAGAAAGGCCAGCGCCCACGGGTGGTCAAGTTTGGTTTGCAGCACCTCAACATTGACCGCAGGCGTTTTCGCCTGAGCAAACCAGGGGAAAATTAGCAATGTCATTACTGGGATAAGCGAACGACGCATAACGCCTCCTTGTTGACTCTGGTTAAAGCGTAGTCAGCGAAGAACGTCAGGAAGGCATTTTTACAAAAACTTAACGATGAAAGGGGGAGTCGCCTCCCCCTGGAATCAGGCATCTTCAAGCGTGGAATGAGCCTGCAGACTCTGAATGCTCAGCGTTAAGGTTGTCAGGCAGGTATTGAGTTTTTCTGCATTGACGGCAATAAAATTCGGACAGTCGTGGTGTCCGCTCATCAGGCACACCGCCGCAGCGGCGAGTGCGCCTTCGGCATGGTGCAAAGCATCCCACTCTTCCTGATCGAGATGCAGATTCAAGCGCAACGATTTATCGTGCAGCTCTCGGTTCAGTTCGAAAAAGTTCTCACGTAGATGATCATTCTCGCTGACTGACATGTATCCTTTCGCCATCCTTAGCTGCAGATACGCAGCGAGGTCGATCCTTGCGTTGATAAGCTTATTCAGCAGATCGGTTCTCAGTCTGTCAACGAACATACTTCGTTCCTCCTCTTCCAGCCATGGTGCAACATAATAGTATGGCTATTTTTTGTACAATGTGATGCCTGAGATCAATAATTCACCCGCCATTAACATAATTTACAAAGTCGCTATAAGCCAATACCGACTTTCCCGCCCTTATCGGGTGAGATAGCAATACAATTTTTGTGCGGAACTCTGTAGAATCCCTGCCCTGAACATTCCAATAACTGAACAATTTTTAAGCTATGAGCAAAGTAACCCACCAGCCGAAAATCGGCTTCGTTTCCCTCGGCTGTCCGAAAAACCTCGTCGATTCGGAACGTATCCTGACTGAACTGCGTACCGAAGGCTACGATGTCGTCCCGAGTTACGACGACGCCGATATGGTGATCGTCAATACCTGCGGTTTTATCGACAGCGCAGTGCAGGAATCACTGGAAGCCATTGGCGAAGCGCTGAACGAAAACGGCAAAGTGATCGTCACCGGCTGTCTGGGCGCGAAAGAAGATCAGATCCGTGAAGTCCATCCGAAAGTGCTGGAAATCACCGGGCCGCATAGCTATGAGCAGGTTCTGGAACATGTTCACCACTACGTGCCGAAACCGAAGCACAATCCGTTCCTGAGCCTGGTGCCGGAACAAGGCGTGAAGCTGACCCCGCGTCATTACGCCTACCTGAAAATTTCTGAAGGCTGCAATCATCGCTGCACCTTCTGCATCATTCCGTCCATGCGCGGCGATCTGGTTAGCCGTCCAATTGGTGATGTGCTGAGCGAAGCAAAGCGTCTGGTCGATGCCGGTGTGAAAGAGATCCTCGTGATTTCTCAGGACACCTCCGCCTATGGCGTGGATGTGAAGCATCGTACCGGGTTCTATAACGGTGAACCGGTGAAAACCAGCATGGTCAGCCTGTGTGAACAGCTGTCTAAACTGGGTATCTGGACGCGTCTGCACTATGTCTACCCGTATCCGCACGTTGATGACGTGATCCCGCTGATGGCGGAAGGTAAGATCCTGCCATATCTGGATATCCCGCTTCAGCACGCCAGCCCACGTATTCTCAAGTTGATGAAGCGCCCCGGCTCGGTTGACCGCCAGCTGGCGCGCATCAAGCAATGGCGTGAAATCTGTCCGGAGCTGACCCTGCGCTCAACGTTTATTGTTGGCTTCCCGGGTGAAACGGAAGACGATTTCCAGATGCTGCTCGACTTCCTGAAAGAAGCGCGTCTCGACCGCGTAGGCTGCTTCAAATACAGCCCGGTAGAAGGCGCTGGCGCCAATGCGCTGCCGGATCAGGTACCGGAAGAGGTGAAGGAAGAGCGCTGGAACCGCTTTATGCAACTGCAACAGCAGATCTCTGCGGAACGTCTGCAGGAGAAAGTCGGTCGCGAAATTCTGGTGATCGTCGATGAAGTCGACGAAGAAGGCGCGATTGGTCGCAGCATGGCCGACGCCCCGGAAATCGACGGCGCAGTCTATCTGAACGGTGAAACCAACGTGAAGCCGGGCGACGTGATCCGCGTGAAAGTGGAAAACGCCGACGAGTACGACCTGTGGGGCACCCGCGCTTAACTCTCACTGACCCAGCCGGATAAGGCATTTATGCCCCATCCGGCAATGCCTGATAACGACGCCAACGCGTCTTATCAGGCTTGTGGTTCACCCTTTTATCTTCGGGTCCAGCGCGTCGCGCAGGCCATCGCCTAACAGATTAAACGCCAGTACCGTCAGGAAAATCGCCACCGCCGGGAACAGCGCCACATGCGGCGCAATCACCATATCCGCCCGCGCTTCATTCAGCATCGCGCCCCACTCCGGCGTCGGCGGCTGTGCGCCCAGTCCCAGAAACGACAGACTTGCCGCAGAGATGATCGACGTACCAATACGCATGGTAAAAAAGACCACAATCGACGAGACGGTTCCTGGCAGGATATGACTGAAAATAATGGTCGCATCGCTGGCACCAATACTGCGCGCCGATTCGATAAACGTCTGGCGTTTCAGCACCAGCGTGTTGCCGCGCACCAGACGCGCAAATGCCGGGATTGAGAAGATCGCCACCGCGATAATCACGTTGGCAATGCCGCTGCCTAATACCGCGACCACAGCAATCGCCAGCAGGATACCCGGAAACGCAAACAGCACGTCGCAGATGCGCATGATGACCCGGTCCCACCAGCCTTCATAGTAACCCGCGAGCAGCCCCAGGACGGTGCCAATAACCGCGCCAATCAATACTGCAAAAACCCCTGCCGCCAGTGAAATTTGCGCGCCAACCAGCACGCGGCTGAAGATATCTCTGCCCAGTGAATCCACGCCGAACCAGTGCATCATCGACGGTCCGTCATTCAGCCTGTCGTAATCGAAATAGTTTTCCGCATCGAACGGCGTCAGCCAGCGGGCGAAGATTGCCACCAGGATCAGCAGCAGCACAAACAGGCCTGCTATCAACGCCACATGCTGACGGCGAAAACGTCGCCAGAATTCGTGCCACGGCGTGCGTACCCGCTCGGGTTTCACCATTGGCATGGCATCTAAAATCGCCTGACGGCGCCAGTTAAGTAAACGCATCCTTACTTGTACCTGATAGCCGGGTTAATGGCGGCATACAGCACATCCACCACTAAGTTGATAAGTATAAATTCCAGTGAGAACAACAGGACTTCCGCCTGAATCACCGGATAATCGCGCATCTCTACGGAGTCCACCAGCAAACGTCCGAGACCGGGCCAGTTGAAGACCTTTTCGACCACGATAGACCCGCCGAGCAAAAAGCCGAACTGTAACCCCATCATGGTGACCACCGGGATCATCGCATTGCGCAGCCCATGCTTGAGCACCACCCAGGTTTCGCTGACCCCTTTCGCCCGGGCGGTACGCATATAGTCTTCACTGAGCACATCGACAAATGAGGCGCGGGTAAAGCGAGCCATCACTGAGGCCACCGCCGCGCCAAGGGTGACAGACGGCAGAATATAGTGCTGCCAGCTATCGGCCCCGACGGTCGGCAACCAGCCTAACTCCACGGAGAACACCTGCATTAACAACATCCCCAGCGCGAACGCCGGAAAGGAGATCCCGGTAACGGCCAGCGTCATGCTGAGGCGATCCGGCCAGCGATTACGCCATACCGCCGCGACAATTCCCGCCGCCATACCGAACAGAACGGCCCAGATCATACTGGTCAACGTCAGCCACAGCGTCGGCATAAACCGACTGGCGATCTCCTCCGAGACCGGCCGACGGGAAACCATCGAGAGGCCAAAATCGCCCTGCAACACGTTAGTCATGTAATGCCAGAACTGGACATGCAGCGGCCTGTCGAGACCGAGTTGCTGACGAACCAGCTCAATCACCTGCGAGTCGGCTTCCGGCCCGGCAATCAGCCGCGCCGGGTCACCGGGCAACAGGTGAACAAATAAAAACACCAGCACCGCAACAATGAACAGGGTCGGAATCAACCCCAGCAGGCGTTTAAGGATATAGTTAAGCATCCGATTTCCGCTGTGGCTTATTTCAAATCTGCATCATCAAAGCTGAATCCGGTATCTGGCATGATCCAGAAACCGGTCAGTTTGTTACTGTGCGCCGAGACCAGTTTTTCCACCACCAGCGGGATCCACGGCGACTCTTTCCAGACGATATCCTGCGCCGCTTTGTACAGCCGCGCTTTCTCTTGCGGATCGGTCGTTTTCAGCGCGTCGGCGAGGTCAGTGTCAACCTGCGGATTGCTGTAGAACGCGGTGTTAAACAGCGTTGGCGGCCAGTTTTGTGAGGCAAACAGCGGCGACAATGCCCAGTCGGCTTCACCGGTCGACGCCGACCAGCCGGTGTAGAACATTCTCACGCCGCTCTCTTTCTGCCCTTTGCCCTCAACTTCCGACGCGCGCTGACCGGCATCCATCGCCGTCACCTGCACTTTAACCCCCACCTGCGCCAGTTGCTGTTGGGTAAACTGCAACACTTTCTGGGCGGTACTGTGATTGTGCGATGACCATAGCGTGGTGCTAAAACCGTTTGGATAACCCGCTTCTTTCAGCAGTTCACGCGCTTTTGCCGGATCGTAAGGCCAGGGCGTGTAGCTTTGCGCATAAGCAATCGACGGCGGCACCACGCCGGTAGCCGGGGTCGCGTAACCAGCAAACGCCACTTTCACCAGCGCCTGACGGTTGATGGCGTAATTTAACGCCTCGCGGACTTTCGGGTTGTCGAACGGTTTTTGCGTCACGTTCATGCTGATGTAACGCTGCATGATCGACGGACTGGCGACCAGTTGCAGATTTTTGTTTTTCTCTAACAGCGCCGCCTGCTCGTAGGGGATCGGGAAGGCAAACTGTGCTTCCCCGGTTTGCAGCATCGCCGCACGGGTATTGTTATCGGTGACCGGACGCCAGGTGATGCTATCCAGCTTCGGTAATCCCGGCTGCCAGTAATCGGCAAATTTCTTCACCTTCACAAAATCGGTTTGATTCCAGGTGTCCAGCACATACGGACCAGTGCCGACCGGATGAAAGCCAATCTCTTTGCCGTATTTCGCCAGCGCGGCTGGTGAGATCATCGCCGTTGCCGGGTGCGCCAGAATATTAATAAACGCGGAGAACGGCTGCTTCAGAGTGATTTTTACCGTCGCGGGATCGACAGCCTCTGTTTTGGCGATGTTTTTATACAGGTTATAACGCTTAAGGCTATTGGCGGGATCGCTGGCGCGATCGAGGTTTATTTTCACCGCCTCGGCGTTAAAGTCGGTCCCGTCCTGGAATTTCACCCCCTGACGCAGTTTAAGGGTATACACCAGGCCGTCGTCAGAGACGGTGTAACTTTCTGCCAGCACGTTCTTCAGCTTCATCTCTTTATCAAGGCCAAACAGCCCCTGATAAAACGATTTTGCCACCTGCTGCGATAAGGTGTCATTCGCATCATACGGATCGAGCGTGGTGAAGTTGGACCCCACCGCGACCACTACATCTTTCGCGGCAAACGCCGGGGACGCCGCCAGCGCGGTCGTCGCGCCTAATGCCAGCAGCCAATGTCGGGCGAGTAATTTTGTCATCTTTTTTCTCCTGAACCCTGCCTGATTGTTATAAACGCAATAGCGCATTTTCTTGTTGTGGACGCGCGACATAATGTCCGGGCCCGACTAACTGCAATGAAACCGGTGCGGGCGCTTCGCCGCGCCGGTAAATGTTGCTGGGCAGATCGTCCGACAGCAGCACCCGCTGCGGGCGGTGATGTCCGGGGTCGGCAACCGGAACCGCCGCCATGAGCTTGCGGGTATACGGATGCTGAGGATCTTCAAACAGCGCAGCGCGTGGGCCGATCTCAACAATCTGCCCCATATGCATCACCGCCACGCGGTGGCTGATCCGTTCAACGACGGCCATATCATGCGAGATGAACAGCCAGGCGATCCCCAGCTCTCGCTGCAAGTCGAGCAGCAGGTTGATAATTTGCCCGCGAATCGACACATCCAGCGCGGAGACCGACTCATCGGCAATAATCACTTTTGGATTGAGCGCCAGCGCGCGGGCAATACAGATCCGCTGGCGCTGTCCGCCGGAAAACTCATGCGGGTAACGCCACGCATGTTCAGGTTTCAACCCGACACGCTCCAGCAGCCACGCCCCCCGATCGGCCGCCGCCTTCCCCTGCAACAACCCGTGGACGCGCAGTGGCTCCATGATCGAATAACCCACGGTTTGTCGCGGGTCGAGTGAGGCGTATGGATCCTGAAAAATAAACTGAATATCGCGACGCAATGGCTGCAATTGACTGTCGGACAACGTATCGATTCGCTGACCGTTGAAAATAATCTCGCCGGACTGCGACTCCACCAGGCGCAGTAGCGCACGTCCGGTGGTGGATTTGCCACAGCCTGACTCACCGACCAGCGACAGCGTCTCGCCAGGCCAGAGATCAAAGCTGACATTTTCCACCGCATGCACTTCGCGAGTCACCCGATTAAGGATACCGCTACGTAACGGGAAACGAGTCACCAGATTGCGTACCTGCAAAATGGGCTCTCCCTCGACCACCGTATTTTGATCGACAGGCCGCTCACGCTTTTCCGGCTCGCTCAAAGAGATCAACGGGAAGCGGCGCGGATAAGGGAGACCTTTCATCGCCCCAAGTTGCGGTACCGCCGCTAATAATGACTGCGTGTAAGGATGCTGTGGCGCGCGGAAGATCTGTTCCACAGTGCCGGTCTCCACCCCTTCGCCCTGATACATCACCAGTACACGATCGGCGACATCCGCGACCACGCCCATATCGTGAGTGATGAAAATCACTCCCATCGACATCTCTCGTTGCAGAACTTTGATCAGTTGCAGGATTTGCGCCTGAATCGTGACGTCCAGCGCGGTTGTCGGTTCATCGGCAATCAGCACCGCCGGGCGACACGAGAGCGCCATCGCAATCATTACCCGCTGGCGCATGCCGCCGGATAGCTGATGGGGATAGCGTGAAAGGATCGCTTTCGCCTCCGGAATGCGAACCTGATCGAGCATCCTCTTCGCCTCCGCCATCGCCTCTTCCCGTCCCGCCCCCTGATGCAGGCGAATGGACTCGGCTATCTGCTCACCCACGGTAAACACCGGATTGAGCGATGTCATCGGCTCCTGAAAGATCATGGCGATATCGGCGCCACGGACCCGCTGAAGCTGCGACGTACTCTGTTCGCCCAGCTCAATCACCTCGCGGTTCCGACGACGCAGCAGCATCTGCTCGCACTGCACCTCACCACCAGACTGTTCAATCAGTCGCATCAGCGACAGCGCGGTGACCGATTTTCCTGAACCGGATTCACCGACAATCGCCAGCGTCTCGCCGCGCCTGAGACGAAACGACAGGTTCCGCACCGCCTCAGTACGCTGCTGGTCCTGTTGAAAGGCTATATTCAGATTGCTGACGGCCAGCACGTCGCTGGCGTCAAGCGCATCACTGTGTGGCAACGGTGTCCCCTTTTTCCCGGTAGATCCCGGTCGTTGGTGTATCCCCGGCATAACCCCAGGCGCGATACATGCCTTCACAATTAAACGGCAAGGCCACATTCCCTTCGTGATCGATGGCAATCAGCCCGCCGCTGCCGCCCAGCGCCGGTAACTTTTCCATCACCACCCGTTCGCAGGCTTCGGATAAACTCAGGCCGCCGTAGTCCATCAACGCAGCAATATCATAAGCCGCCAGCGCGCGGATAAACACTTCTCCGGTGCCGGTGCAGGAGACCGCCACGCTGGCGTTATTGGCATAGCAGCCCGCGCCAACGAGCGGGCTGTCGCCGACGCGGCCCGGTAATTTGTTGGTCATGCCGCCAGTCGATGTCGCCGCCGCCAGATTGCCATGCACATCCAGCGCTACCGCGCCCACAGTGCCCATTTTCTTGCCTTCATCCAGCGGTGCGCCGCTGTGATCCAGCACGGTTTCGCCGCTCGATCGCGCGGTCAGCAATTGTTGATAACGTTCAGGCGTTGAAAAGAGATCCGCAGAGACCAGCCCCATCCCTTCTGCGGCCGCAAATTTTTCTGCCCCCGCGCCAATCATCATGACATGCGGGCTGCGCTCCATCACCAGTCGGGCAGCGAGGATCGGATTACGCAAATGACTGACGCCCGCTACCGCCCCGGCTTTCAGGGTATTGCCATCCATGATGCAGGCATCCAGCTCATGGGTCTCATCACGGGTATACACCGCGCCGATCCCGGCATTAAACAGCGGACACTCTTCAAGCAGTCGCACGGCTTCAGTGACCACATCCAGCGCGCTCTCTCCCGCTTCCAGCATCTTTTGGCCGACGTCGACAATGTCGGAAAGCGCCTGGATATAGCGTAATTCCTGCTCCTGGCTCATCTGCGCGCGGGTAATCGCCCCTGCGCCGCCGTGAATTGCAATGACTGCTTTGCCCATATTTGCCGTCCGTCTTCTACAAATATCAGAATTCTGTAGAGTTATTGATTCGATTTTTGACTATAGAAAGATGCGATTAGCATGTAAAGCATTCACACCTTCCTAAGTCCGAGGTGGCATACAGTCCCCTCGCATTTTCTGACATAATAGACGGATTCGATTTTGCCCCGCAGGAGTGTTTTCATGGAATTTACCGCCGGACTGATGCCGCTGGAAACGGCGCTTACCGAAATGTTGTCGCGTGTTACCCCGCTCACCGCCGTCGAGACGTTACCGCTGGTGCAGTGCTTTGGCAGAATTCTGGCGACTGACGTGGTTTCGCCGTTGGACGTCCCGGGTTTCGATAATTCGGCGATGGACGGTTACGCGGTACGTCTGGCCGATCTCGCCAACGGACATCCGCTGCCGGTCGCTGGCAAAGCGTTCGCCGGTCAGCCGTTCCAGGGAGAATGGCCTGCGGGCAGCTGTATTCGCATTATGACCGGTGCGCCAGTACCGCCGGGATGTGACGCGGTAGTGATGCAAGAGCAGACTGAACAGACAGACAACGGCGTGCGTTTTACCGCCGACGTTCGCGCCGGGCAAAATATCCGCCGTCGTGGCGAAGACATCGGGCAAAACGCAGTGGTTTTCCCTGCCGGTACGCGTCTGACCACAGGCGAACTGCCGGTACTGGCCTCGCTCGGCATTGCCGACGTCCAGGTGGTGCGTAAAGTGCGCGTTGCGCTGTTCTCGACGGGCGATGAACTGCAACTACCCGGTCAACCACTCGGCGAAGGTCAGATTTATGATACCAACCGCCTGACGGTGCACCTGATGCTGCAACAGTTGGGTTGCGACGTAATCAATTTAGGCATCATCCGCGATGATCCGCACGCCCTGCGCACGGCGTTTATCGAAGCCGACAGTCAGGCGGATGTGGTGATTAGCTCCGGCGGCGTGTCGGTCGGTGAAGCGGATTACACAAAAACCATTCTTGAAGAGCTGGGCGAAATCGCTTTCTGGAAACTGGCAATCAAGCCGGGCAAACCGTTCGCCTTTGGCAAACTGCGCAACAGCTGGTTCTGCGGTCTGCCGGGCAACCCGGTCTCAGCGGCGCTGACTTTCTACCAGTTGGTTCAGCCGCTGCTGGCGAAACTGAGCGGCAATACGGCCAGCGGATTACCCGCGCGCCAGCGCGTCCGTACCGCTTCGCGACTGAAGAAAACGCCGGGACGTCTCGATTTCCAGCGAGGTATGCTGCAGCGCACCGCTAACGGTGAACTGGAAGTAAGTACCACAGGCCATCAGGGTTCACATATTTTTAGTTCCTTCAGTCAGGGCAACTGCTTCATTGTGCTCGAGCGCGATCGCGGTAACGTCGAAGTGGGTGAATGGGTGGAAGTCGAACCCTTCAACGCGCTGTTCGGAGGCCTGTGATGGCAGAACTCAGCGATCAGGAGATGCTGCGCTACAACCGGCAGATCATTCTGCGCGGCTTTGACTTTGACGGACAGGAAGCGCTGAAGGAAGCCAGAGTACTGGTGGTGGGCCTCGGTGGGCTGGGCTGTGCGTCCTCGCAGTATCTGGCGAGCGCCGGCGTCGGCCACCTGACGCTGCTCGATTTCGACACCGTGTCGCTGTCAAATCTGCAGCGCCAGACGCTGCACAGCGATGCGACCCTCAACCAGCCGAAAGTGGAGTCGGCGCATGCCGCGCTAAGACGAATTAATCCGCACGTCGCGATTACCCCGATTAATGCGCTGCTGGAGGAGACCGCCCTTCGGGCACTCATCGCCGAACACGATCTGGTGCTGGACTGCACCGATAACGTCGCGATTCGTAACCAGCTCAATGCGGGTTGTTATGCGGCAAAAGTCCCGCTGATTTCTGGCGCGGCGATCCGCATGGAAGGCCAGATCACTGTCTTTACCTACAAAGAAGGTGAGCCCTGCTATCGCTGTCTGAGCCGTCTGTTTGGTGAAAATGCATTGACCTGCGTGGAAGCCGGAGTGATGGCGCCGCTGATTGGGGTGATAGGGTCGTTACAGGCAATGGAGGCGATAAAGCTGCTGGCGCAGTATGGTCAGCCCGCGTCAGGGAAAATCGTCATGTACGATGCCATGACCTGCCAGTTCCGCGAAATGAAGCTGATGCGTAATCCGGGCTGCGAGGTGTGTGGGGAAGCATCATCCTGAGTAGATTCCGGCCTGATAAGGCGTAGCGCCATCAGGCAATGATGGCGCGTATTGCCGGATGACGACGTTGCCTTATCCGACCTACAATTTACAGCGACGTGCGCCCAAAGGCACTCTGCCAGTCGTGTTCAAACTTCGCCACCGCCGCATCAACAGCCGGAGAGCTAATCAGCTGCTGGGCAACGTCCAGCGGTAAGGTGATGGATTCACAACCCGCCAGCAGACAATCCAGCGCCTGACGCGGTGTTTTGAAACTGGCGGCCAGCACTTTGGCATGCGGCGCATGCATCGTCAGTAAATTCTGCAAATCGTTGACGGTCTGAATGCCATCGCCGCCCTGCGCGTCTACGCGGTTCACGTAAGGCGCAACATATTCCGCCCCCGCCAGTGCCGACAGCAGCCCCTGCGCCGCCCCGTACACCGCCGTTCCCAGCGTCGGAATGCCTTCCTCTTTCAGCAGTTTGATCGCCGCCAGACCTTCCGCCGTGACCGGCACTTTCACCACGATATCAGCAATGATCCCACGCAGTTTGCGCGCATCGCTCACCATCCCTTGTGCCGTTGTCGCCATCACCTGAGCGAACAGACGCCCCTGTCCTCCCATCGCTTCATGCAATTGTGGCAATAAGACATCCAGCGGTTTTTTCCCCGCCGCCACAATACTGGGGTTGGTGGTCACGCCCGCCAGCGGGAAAACTCGCGCCAGCGCTTTCACCGCGTCAACATCGGACGTATCCAGATAGAGTTCCATAATCATTCCTCAACGACTCGTTAGCATAAATGAAAGATACCACGGCAAAACCTTTCTGTTAGTTGACGCACGTCAACATAACTTTCATTCGAAAGTTATTTAATCTTTATACGAAACAAATGAGGCCGCTTATGATTTTCAATATTCAGCGCTATTCTACACACGATGGCCCCGGTATCCGCACCGTGGTGTTCCTTAAAGGATGCTCTCTGGGCTGTCGCTGGTGTCAGAATCCGGAAAGCCGGGCGCGCACGCAGGATCTGCTGTTTGATGCACGTTTGTGCCTCGAAGGCTGCGAGCTTTGCGTAAAGGCGGCGCCGGGCGTCATCGAACGCGCGCTGAATGGCCTCCTTATCCATCGCGAAAAACTCACTGACGCGCATCTTACCCGCCTGACCGATTGTTGCCCCACTCAGGCATTGACCGTTTGCGGTGAAGTCAAAAGCGTGGATGAAATAATGACCACCGTTCTGCGCGATAAACCTTTTTATGACCGCAGCGGCGGCGGTATTACGCTTTCGGGCGGCGAACCGTTTATGCAGCCAGAGCTGGCCGCGTCGCTGTTTAAAGCCAGTCACGAAGCGGGCATTCATACCGCAGTTGAAACCTGTCTGCATGTGCCGTGGAAATACATTGAACCTTCATTGCCCTGGATCGATCTGTTCCTTGCAGATTTGAAACACGTTGCCGACGCGCCGTTTAAGCAATGGACGGATGGCAGCGCATCACGCGTGCTGGAAAACCTGAAAAAGCTCGCCGCTGCCGGAAAAAAAATCATCATCCGCGTTCCGCTGGTTCAGGGTTTTAACGCGGATGAAGAGGCCATTAAAGCGATTACCGATTTTGCCGCCGACGAACTGCACGTCAGCGAGATCCACTTTTTGCCCTACCACACGCTGGGCATCAATAAATACCATTTGCTCAACCAACCCTACCACGCGCCGGATAAGCCGCTGGATGCACCCGATCTGCTCGCCTTTGCGCAGCAGTACGCCTGCACGAAAGGTTTGACCGCGACTTTACGAGGATAAACCCATGACCCAACTGAAACTGGATACGCTCAGCGACCGCATCAAAGCGCACAAAACCGCGCTGGTGCATATCGTCAAACCACCGGTCTGTACCGAACGCGCGCAGCATTACACTGAAATGTACCAGCAGCATCTGGACAAGCCGATTCCGGTACGCCGCGCGTTGGCACTGGCACATCATCTGGCACAACGAACCATCTGGATCAAACACGACGAGCTGATCATCGGTAACCAGGCAAGCGAAGTCCGCGCCGCGCCGATCTTCCCGGAATACACCGTGTCATGGATTGAAAAAGAAATCGACGACCTGGCGGACAGACCAGGGGCTGGTTTTGCGGTCAGTGAAGAGAACAAGCGCGTCCTGCATGCCGTGTGCCCGTGGTGGCGCGGTCAGACCGTTCAGGACCGCTGCTACGGCATGTTTACTGATGAGCAAAAAGGGTTGCTGGAAACCGGTATTATCAAAGCTGAAGGCAACATGACCTCCGGTGACGCACACCTGGCGGTGAACTTCCCGCTGCTGCTGGAAAAAGGCATTGACGGCCTGCGGGAAAAAGTCGCAGAGCGCCGTTCTCGTATTAACCTGACTGTTCTCGAGGATCTGCATGGCGAGCAGTTCCTGAAAGCCATTGATATTGTGCTGGTTGCCGTCAGTGACCACATCACCCGCTTCGCCGAACTGGCACGTAAAATGGCGAGTGAAGAGACGCGTATCAGCCGTCGTAACGAACTGCTGGCGATAGCGGAAAACTGCGATCTGATCGCCCACCAGCCGCCGCAAACTTTCTGGCAGGCGCTGCAACTGTGCTACTTCATCCAGTTGATTCTGCAAATTGAGTCCAATGGTCACTCGGTGTCGTTCGGGCGTATGGACCAGTATCTTTATCCGTACTACCGCCGTGACGTGGAGCTGAACCAGTCGCTGGACCGCGAACACGCCATTGAACTGCTTCACAGCTGCTGGCTTAAGCTGCTGGAAGTGAACAAAATCCGTTCCGGATCGCACTCTAAAGCCTCTGCAGGCAGCCCCCTCTATCAGAACGTCACCATTGGCGGACAAAGCCTGGTTAACGGTCAACCGATGGATGCGGTCAATCCGCTCTCTTACGCGATCCTTGAATCGTGCGGTCGTCTGCGCTCCACTCAGCCTAACCTCAGCGTGCGTTATCACGCCAGGATGAGCAATGACTTCCTCGACGCCTGCGTGCAGGTGATCCGCTGTGGCTTTGGGATGCCAGCATTTAACAACGATGAAATTGTCATCCCGGAATTTATCAAACTCGGAATTGAGCCGCAGGACGCCTACGATTACGCAGCGATCGGCTGTATCGAAACCGCGGTCGGCGGCAAGTGGGGCTACCGCTGCACCGGCATGAGCTTTATCAACTTTGCCCGCGTGATGCTCGCTGCGCTGGAAGGCGGTCGTGACGCCACCAGCGGGAAAGTCTTCCTGCCGCAGGAAAAAGCGCTTTCCGCCGGTAACTTCAACAATTTCGATGAGGTGATGGCCGCATGGGATGCGCAAATCCGCTACTACACGCGTAAATCGATTGAGATTGAGTATGTGGTCGACACCATGCTTGAAGAGAACGTGCACGATATTCTCTGCTCGGCACTGGTGGATGACTGCATCGAACGGGCGAAGAGCATTAAACAAGGTGGGGCGAAGTATGACTGGGTATCCGGCTTGCAGGTGGGTATCGCCAACCTCGGCAACAGCCTGGCCGCGGTGAAAAAACTGGTCTTTGAACAGGGGGCCATCGGTCAGCAACAGCTTGCGGCCGCGCTGGCGGATGATTTTGACGGCCTGACTCATGAGCAGTTGCGTCAGCGTTTAATCAACGGCGCGCCGAAGTATGGCAACGATGATGACACGGTCGACACCCTGCTGGCTCGCGCTTACCAGACCTATATTGATGAACTGAAGCAGTACCATAACCCACGCTACGGACGTGGTCCGGTCGGCGGCAATTATTACGCGGGCACCTCGTCTATCTCGGCAAACGTGCCGTTCGGCGCAGCGACTATGGCCACACCAGATGGGCGTAAAGCCCATACTCCGCTGGCCGAAGGGGCAAGCCCGGCGTCCGGTACTGACCATCTGGGTCCAACGGCGGTGATTGGCTCGGTCGGTAAACTGCCTACCGGTTCAATTCTGGGCGGTGTACTGTTAAACCAGAAGCTGAACCCGGCAACGCTGGAAAATGAATCCGACAAGCAGAAACTGATGATCCTGCTGCGCACCTTCTTTGAAGAGCACAAAGGCTGGCACATTCAGTACAACATCGTGTCGCGCGAAACCCTGCTGGAGGCGAAAAAACATCCTGATCAGTACCGTGATCTGGTAGTCCGTGTAGCCGGTTATTCCGCCTTCTTCACTGCACTTTCACCGGACGCGCAGGACGATATCATCGCCCGTACCGAACATATGCTGTAATTCTCCCCGTAGGCCGGATGGCGACACAAAGCGTCTTATCCGGCCTACTCGTCCCTCTTCACCGCTTTCATTCGAAATAAATTTGTGCTTTAGGTCACATTGTTATTAAAATGTTTCTGGTCGCAGTTTTGAGCCAGGAGCTTTATATGACCGTTAAAGTTATCGTCACCGATATGGACGGTACTTTTCTCAATGACGCCAAAAAGTACGATCACGCACGATTTATGGCGCAGTACCATGAGCTAAAAAAACGCAACATTGAATTCGTCGTCGCCAGCGGCAATCAGTATTACCAGCTCATCTCTTTCTTCCCCGAACTCAAAGACGAGATCTCTTTCGTTGCCGAAAACGGCGCGCTGGTGTTTGAGCATGGCAAACAGCTTTTTCACGGCGAACTCACGCGTCACGAATCTCAGGTTGTGATGGGCGAATTGCTGAAAGATAAACAGCTCAACTTTGTGGCCTGCGGTCTGCAAAGCGCGTACGTCAGTGAAAACGCGCCGGAACCCTTTGTCGCACTGATGTCGAAGCACTACCACCGCCTGAAGCCGGTGAAGGACTATCATGACATCGACGACGTGCTGTTTAAGTTCTCGCTGAATCTGCCAGACCAGCAGATCCCGTTGGTTATCGACCACCTGCACACGGCGCTGGACGGCATTATGAAACCCGTGACCAGCGGTTTCGGCTTTATCGATCTGATCATTCCGGGGCTGCACAAAGCGAATGGCATCAGCCGATTGCTGAAACGGTGGAACCTTTCACCAAAAGAAGTCGTGGCGATTGGCGACAGCGGCAATGATGCAGAAATGCTGAAAATGGCGCACTACGCTTTCGCTATGGCGAATGCCACCGACAGTATCAAAGCAATCGCCCGCTTTCAGACGGATGACAATAACCATGACGGCGCGCTGAACGTGATTCAGGCCGTGCTGGATAACACCGCCCCTTTCAACGTGTGACGGCAATAACCGGAACACCCTGTTCCGGTTTTATTTTCTTCCCCCCTGTTTGCCACCTCAACATTTTAAACTTGCATTAACTTTTTTATAACTTATATTATCACCTGTAAGATAAATAAGTTTCGAATGAAAGTTATGCGAGGTGGTTATGGCTTTTTCCTTCACAAGCGACACATTACCGGTCGACCATAAAGCGGCGATCCGTCAGATGAAGCAGGAACTGCGGGCGCAGCTCGGCGACGTCCAACAGATCTTCAGCCAGATTAGCGATACCATTGCCACCCGCGTGGCGGAAATCAACGCACTTAACACGCAGGGCGCCCCGGTGTGGCCTGAGCTATCGTATGCCGATATCAACGCTGGCACCGTCACGGCGCAGCAGCGCGAACAGATCAAACGTCGCGGCTGTGCGGTCATCAAAGGTCACTTCCCACGTGAGCAGGCGCTGGCCTGGGATCAGTCGATGCTGGACTATCTGGACAGAAACCATTTTGACGAGGTGTACAAAGGCCCCGGCGATAACTTCTTTGGCACCCTCACCGCTTCGCGTCCGGAGATTTATCCGATCTACTGGTCGCAGGCGCAAATGCAGGCCAGACAGAGTGAAGAGATGGCTAACGTGCAGTCGTTCCTCAACCGTCTGTGGACCTTTGAAAGCGAGGGCAAGCAGTGGTTTAACCCGGATGTCAGCGTGATCTACCCAGACAGAATCCGTCGCCGTCCACCGGGAACCACGTCAAAAGGGCTGGGCGCGCACACCGATTCCGGCGCGCTGGAACGCTGGCTGCTGCCGGCCTATCAGCGCGTCTTCGCGAATGTGTTTAACGGCAAGCTGGCGGAATACGATCCGTGGCAGGCCGCCCATCGTACGGAAGTGGAAGAGTATACGGTGGACAACACCACCAAATGTTCAGTATTTCGCACCTTCCAGGGCTGGACCGCACTGTCGGATATGTTGCCCGGTCAGGGTTTACTGCATGTCGTCCCCATTCCGGAAGCCATGGCCTATGTGCTTTTACGTCCTTTGCTCGATGATGTTCCGGAAGATGAACTGTGTGGCGTGGCGCCAGGGCGGGTACTGCCGATATCCGAACAATGGCATCCTTTGTTGATTGAGGCGCTTACCAGTATTCCGCCACTGGAAGCAGGCGATTCCGTCTGGTGGCATTGCGATGTGATTCACTCCGTGGCGCCGGTCGACAATCAGCAGGGCTGGGGCAATGTGATGTATATTCCCGCCGCCCCGCTGTGCGAGAAAAATCTGGCCTATGCGCACAGCGTGAAGGCCGCGCTGGAGAAAGGCGCGTCACCGGGCGATTTCCCGCGAGAGGATTACGAAACAGACTGGGAAGGCCGCTTCACGCTGGCGGATTTGAATATCCACGGCAAGCGCGCGCTGGGGATGAGTTAACGATCATACAGACCTTCCTGTTCAACGGCGGTGCGTCGTTTCCCCTGACGTATCCGCCGGACCGACTCCCGTACCGCAAGCGTACCATTGAGTAACAACGAACTGACTGGCGCCTCCGGGCGCACCAGACGTTGCTGGAGCATATACACCGCCTCTGTCCCCAACTCATCCCGAGGAACATGAACTGCTGTTAAGGGGACATCCTGAATCGACGCCAGATTAAAACCATCGATACTCATCACTGAGATATCCTGAGGGACACGTAATCCCCGTTTTTGCAGCGCGCTGATGACCCCTGCCGCCATAAAATCTCCCCCGACTAAAAAGGCGGTGGGTAAATCTTGCCCTTTTCTCTCGCTGATCCATTCACTGACCAGTTGTTCTGTCTCTCTGGCGCTAAAATTTGTGGCGACCAGCAGATCGCGGTCGTCAGTGAACTTCATGTTATGTGACCGCCACGCATCGCGGATCCCTGCTAAGCGCAGCTCCATTGTGTATCGGCGCAGGCAGAGAACGTTCATCACCTCACGATGCCCCATTTCAAACAGATAGCCCGCCGCTCGTTCACCGATCGCCCGATGATCGGGTGCCACCACGGGAAGACGCATGAGCCGATCGCGACAGTTAATCAACAGGCACGGTTTTCCGACATCAACGGCTAAATCATGAATATGCGGATCGTCGATCCCCAGCAAAATAGCGGCATGCGTATCCGGTTCGTTCATTCGCGCCAGAAACAATTGCGCATCACTGTCATGTTCCTCAAGAGCGCAGTAGCGCAACCGGACTTCGTGCGAAGCCAGTCCTTTATTCACACTCTGGATCACACGGTAATAAAAGATGTCGGACCGCTCATCAAATGCCCGCTGTGGCGCAAAGATCATCAGGCTATTGAGTAGCAGACGTCCTGCCGCCATCCCCTCCATCACCCCCAGTTCACGTGCGCATTCCAGCACGAGACGCCGGGCGTTGTCGCTGGTGTTGGACTTACCCGCCAGCACACGCGAAACGGTACTGATCGAGAGCTGCGTTCGGGCGGCAATTTCCCTGATTTTTAACCTTTTATCCATTTTGTGATCTTGCTCCACTTGCCTCATGAAAAAATTTTCACGACCTGAAATTGAAGCTCTGACTCGCTTCGAATGAATAGTGGCAGATGACTGCGTGCATTGATGAGAAAGCTTGCACAAATTCTGCTATTGGTCGCCCATTTTCTCCCTTAAGGTGAATTTGTCATACAGCTTCCATACTAGTTGTATAGCAACTTCATCGCTTAACGCAATAAAAACTAAAGCGATAACCGTATGACATTTTAAACATTCATCCCCCTACCGTCCGTCTTGTGGAGACAGAAAATGAGTCAGGACATCAACAATACGGTTGCGACAAGCAAACCCCGTCGCGTCATAAAAAATCTGCGCTGGTATGTGCTGGTACTTTTTTTACTCGGCGTCACCGTTAACTACATCACCCGAAATTCATTAGGCATTCTGGCACCGGAACTGAAAGAGAGCCTGGGCATCACAACCGAGCAATATTCGTGGATTGTCGGCGCATTTCAGATTGCCTACACCATTTTCCAGCCGTTATGCGGATGGCTGATCGACGTGATTGGTTTGAAAATTGGCTTCATGGTTTGCGCTGGCATCTGGGCGCTCATGTGTATTTTTCATGCCGGTGCCGGAAGCTGGTTGCATCTTGCGATCCTGCGCTTTTTTATGGGTGCCTCAGAAGCGGCCGCCACCCCAGCCAACGCGAAAACAATCGGCGAATGGTTTCCGAAATCAGAGCGTCCCGTCGCTGCCGGCTGGGCTGGCGTGGGTTTCTCGATTGGCGCGATGCTCGCGCCGCCTATCATCTACTTCGCGCACGCCTCGTTTGGCTGGCAGGGTGCGTTTATGTTTACCGGTGTGCTGGCGCTGGTGTGGGTCGTCCTGTGGTGGGCGTTCTATCACAACCCGGAACAGCATCCGAATCTGAGTAAAGATGAACTGGACTTTATTAAGCAGGATAACGAACCACCAGCCGTCAAGCTGCCTTTCCTGACAGCGTTAAAAACCGTCTCAAAAAACAAACGATTCTATGGTATCGCCATCCCGGCTTTTATGGCGGAGCCGGCCTGGGCCGTACTGAGCTTCTGGGTGCCGCTGTATCTCGCCAAAGAACACGGTATGGATCTGAAGCAGATCGCGATGTTTGCCTGGCTACCGTTCCTGGCCGCCGATCTCGGCAGCGTAGCGAGTGGCTACCTGACGCGTCTGTATACCCGCTGGTTCGGCTGCTCCCGCGTTAACTCGGTCGTAGCCAGCTCCGTGACGGGCGCGTTCCTGATGATCTCTCTGGCCATTGTGGCCATTACCCGCGACCCGTATATCACCATTGTCCTGATCTCTATTGGCGGCTTCGGACATCAGATCATCTCCTGCATGCTGAGTGCGCTCGTTGTCGAGTCGTTTGATAAAGGTCAGATGGCCACCGTTAACGGTATGCGCGGTTCGGCGGCGTGGATCGCCAGCTTCCTGTTCTCTCTTTTGATTGGTGTTACGGCTGACAAAATCGGCTTTAACCCCCTCTTCATTGCCATGGGTTTCTTTGACCTGATTGGCGCTGTTTTCCTGGTGGCATTTATTGCTGAACGTCGCGCCAAGCGCGCCTGATCGTGGATGTATTGCATATGAAAACCCTGAAAAACTGGACCCTTGATAAACAATCGGCCACTCACCTTGAACTGGTGGTGGATAAACAGCACCGTCTGTGTCTTTACGTACTGGAAGAAAATCTCTTCCGTGTGCTGATCAAACGCAAAGGTGAACTAGCGCTGGACCGAACCTGGAGCATCGCGCCTGAAAAAAACGTACCGTGGGAAGGTCGGCACCGCGACGACATCAGCGGTTTCAGTTGCCCGGACTGGACGCTTTCACAGCAGGACGATAGCGTGACGGTGTCGACCCACCAACTGCGCGTGACGGTCCACCAACCGCTGTGGCTGGAGTGGGAATATCGTAACGATGCTGGCGCCTGGCAGTCGCTGGTCAACGATCGCGCCACCAGCGCCTACCTTCTGAACGCCCACGGTGACGGCGTGGCGCATTACCTGAGTCGGCGTAAAGATGAACGTTTTTACGGTCTGGGTGAAAAAGCCGGCGATCTGCAGCGTAACGGTAAGCGCTATGAAATGCGTAATCTGGATGCGATGGGTTACAACGCCGTGAGCACCGACCCGCTGTACAAACACATCCCGTTCACTCTCACCCGCCGCGACGACGTGAGCTACGGCCTGTTTTACGACAACCTGAGCAGTTGCTGGCTGGATTTGGGGAACGAGATCGATAATTATCACACCGCTTATCGCCGCTGGCAGGCGGAAGCAGGCGATATTGATTACTACCTGTTTACCGGCAAACGGGTCCTGGACGTCACTAAAGCTTTTGTGCGCCTGACCGGGAAAACGCTATTCGGGCCGAAGTGGAGTCTGGGGTACAGCGGTTCCACGATGCACTATACCGACGCGCCGGACGCGCAAAACCAGCTCATGAACTTTATCCGACTGTGTGAAGAACACGCGATTCCGTGCGACTCGTTCCAGCTCTCGTCGGGATATACCTCAATTAACGGTAAGCGCTATGTCTTTAACTGGAACTACGACAAAGTGCCGCAACCTAAAGTGATGAGTCAGGCATTCCACGATGCCGGGCTGAAGCTTGCTGCCAACATCAAGCCCTGTCTGTTGCAGGATCATCCTCGCTATAACGACGTCGCGGAAAGCGGCCTGTTTATTCGTGATTCAGAAACCGATTCACCGGAACGTTCCAGCTTCTGGGATGACGAAGGATCGCACCTCGACTTTACCAACCCGGAGACCATTCAGTGGTGGCAGAACGGTGTGACGACGCAACTGCTGGAGATGGGCATCGACTCCACCTGGAACGATAACAACGAGTTCGAAGTGTGGGACGGCGAAGCGCGCTGTTACGGCTTTGGCAAGGAAATCGCCATCAAACACATTCGCCCGGTGATGCCGTTACTGATGATGCGCGCCTCGCTGGAAGCGCAACAGCGTTTTGCCCCGGATAAGCGACCGTATCTGATTTCCCGCTCGGGTTGCGCCGGTATGCAACGTTACGTTCAGACCTGGAGCGGCGATAACCGCACCAGTTGGGATACTCTGCGTTATAACACCCGCATGGGGCTGGGAATGAGTCTTTCCGGGCTGTTCAACGTCGGTCACGATGTCGGCGGATTCTCTGGCGATAAACCCGACGCCGAACTGTTCGTAAGATGGGTACAGAATGGGGTGATGCATCCACGCTTTACCATTCACTCGTGGAATGACGATCATACGGTGAACGAGCCATGGATGTATCCGGGCGTGACGCCAGCCATTCGCAGTGCGATAGTGCTGCGTTATCGGCTGCTGCCCTATCTCTACACCCTGCTCTGGCAGGCGCATGCCGATGACGAACCGATGCTACGTCCGACGTTCCTCGACCACGAGCATGACGCGCAGACCTTTGAAGAATGCGATGACTTCCTGCTAGGCCGCGACCTGCTGGTGGCAAGCGTGGTAGAAGCGGGTCAGCGCGAGCGCCGCGTCTGGCTGCCGGATAACGAAACCGGCTGGTACGATTTTTACACTCACGAGTGGTTCTCTGGCGGTCAGTGGATCACCCGTGATGCGCCGCTGGAAAAACTGCCGCTGCTGGTACGCGCCGGGGCGGGTCTGCCGTTAAGCGAGCGCATTACCCATGTCAGTGCCGAAAAAGACGATACCCGGGAACTGATGCTATACCCGGTCAACGGTGTCGGAACGACCTCTGGTCTGCTGTTTGAAGATGACGGCGAGTCATGGGGATATCAGCACGGCAATGCGCTGTGGGTAGAGTGGGAAATGCAATGCGACGGCGCAACCATTAACCTGAAGGTGAACGCCCGCGGGGATTATCGTCCGGCGTGGAAAGCCCTGAAGGTGTCGTTACCGGCAGGCGAAAGACGCACGCTGTTGGTGAATGGCGTTGAAGGGAGTGAATGGGTGGTGTAGTACTGACTGATGCCCTAGCCCTCTCCTACGGGGAGAGGGAACAGGAGCACGCCTCCTTTCCCTAAGTATTTCGCGCTGCAGGAAGGCGGCAAACCTGTGAATCCCCGGGAGCTTACATAAGTAAGTGACCGGGGTGAACAGGTGAAGCCAACGCATCTGCAGCGTGAAAGACGACGGGAAATTAGTTGTCGATCCCTTTGCTACGCAGGTAGTCTTCGTAGTTGCCGCTGAAGTCCACCACGCGCTCTGGGGTGATTTCCAGCACGCGGGTCGCCAGCGAGCTCACAAATTCACGGTCGTGAGAAACGAAGATCAGGGTACCCTGATACAGCTCCAGCGCCATGTTCAGCGATTCGATGGATTCCATATCGAGGTGGTTAGTCGGTTCATCCATGACCAGAATGTTTGGTTTCTGCATCATCAATTTACCGAACAGCATGCGACCCTTTTCACCACCCGACAGCACCTTAGCTGGCTTTTTGATATCGTCCTGGCTGAACAGCAGACGACCGAGGATGCTGCGCACCGCCTGTTCGTCATCGCCTTCCTGCTTCCACTGACTCATCCAGTCGAAGACCGTCAGATCGTTTTCGAATTCATATTCGTGATCCTGCGCGTAATAACCAATGCGCGCGTTCTCCGACCATTTCACGGTACCGCTGTCGGCGTCCAGATCGCCCACCAGCGTTTTCAGCAGCGTCGATTTACCCACGCCGTTGGTCCCCAGTACCGCCAGCTTTTCACCGACTTCCAGCAGCAGGTTCACGCCTTTAAACAGCGGACCGTTATCAAAACCTTTGCTGATCGCTTCCACTTCCAGCGCGTTACGGAACAGTTTCTTGTCCTGCTCGAAGCGGATAAACGGGTTCTGACGGCTGGATGCCTTCACTTCATCGAGTTTGATTTTATCAATCTGACGGGCACGAGACGTCGCCTGACGAGATTTAGAGGCGTTGGCGCTAAAACGGCTGACGAAGGATTGCAGGTCGGCAATCTGCGCTTTTTTCTTGGCGTTATCCGCCAGCAGACGTTCGCGCGCCTGCGTCGCGGCGGTCATATATTCGTCGTAGTTCCCCGGATAAATTCGCAGTTCGCCGTAGTCGAGATCCGCCATGTGCGTGCACACCATGTTCAGGAAGTGACGGTCGTGCGAAATGATGATCATGGTGCTGTCACGTTCGTTCAGCACCTGCTCCAGCCAGCGAATGGTATCGATGTCCAGGTTGTTGGTCGGTTCGTCGAGCAGCAGAATATCCGGATTGGAAAACAGCGCCTGGGCCAGCAGTACACGCAGCTTCCAGCCGGGAGCGACTTCGCTCATCGGACCGTAGTGTTGCTCTACCGGAATACCAACGCCAAGCAGCAGTTCACCGGCGCGCGCTTCAGCCGAGTAACCGTCCATTTCGCCGTATTTCACTTCCAGATCGGCCACCTTGTAGCCATCCTCTTCGCTCATCTCCGGCAAGGCGTAGATACGATCGCGCTCCTGCTTCACTTCCCACAGTTCACCGTGGCCCATGATCACCGTATCGAGCACCGTGAACTCTTCAAAAGCAAACTGATCCTGGCGCAGCTTACCGATACGCTCGTTCGGATCGAGAGAAACGTTACCCAGCGTCGGCTCAAGGTCGCCGCCGAGAATTTTCATAAAGGTGGATTTACCGCTACCGTTGGCGCCAATCAGGCCGTAACGGTTGCCGCCGCCAAATTTGACGGAAATGTTTTCGAACAGCGGCTTACTGCCGAACTGCATGGTGACGTTGCTGGAAACTAACACGGACGTATCCTAAAGAATATGTGACAAACCGCGTATTATGCCACAAGTCTGAAATAAGATCGCGCCTCGTCGCAAACGACTACACTGGGGTAACAGGAAAAAAATGTGATTTCGTACACATCTGAATTCCCTGTTAACAGGAATGCACATATAATGCGCTCCCAACACTACAGAATTCTCAACCCAACAGCCTGCCAGGCAATGAATCTCGCATAACATGAATATGAAATTAACAACGTTTTTCGCGGCAGCACTCGCGGTCGTCGGCTTTTGCAATACCGCATCCGCTGTCACTTATCCCCTGCCAACGGATGGTAGTCGCGTCATTGGTCAGAATCAGGTTATCACCATCCCGGAAGGTAACACGCAGCCGCTGGAATATTTTGCTGCTGAATACCAGATGGGACTTTCCAACATGCTGGAAGCCAACCCGGGCGTGGATACCTTCCTGCCGAAAGGCGGCACCGTGCTGAATATTCCGCAGCAGTTGATTCTGCCGGACACCGTGCACGAAGGTATCGTGATTAACAGCGCGGAAATGCGTCTGTACTACTACCCGAAAGGCACCAATACGGTGATCGTCCTGCCTATCGGTATTGGTCAGTTAGGTAAAGACACGCCTATCAACTGGACCACCAAAGTAGAACGTAAGAAAGCCGGTCCGACCTGGACGCCAACCGCGAAAATGCACGCTGAATATCGTGCCGCAGGTGAACCGCTGCCTGCCGTTGTTCCGGCAGGTCCGGATAACCCGATGGGTCTGTACGCGCTGTACATTGGGCGTCTGTACGCCATTCACGGCACCAACGCCAACTTCGGTATCGGCCTGCGCGTGAGCCACGGTTGCGTGCGTCTGCGTAACGAAGACATCAAATTCCTGTTCCAGAATGTGCCTGTCGGCACGCGCGTACAGTTTATTGATGAGCCGGTAAAAGCGACCACTGAGCCAGATGGCAGCCGTTACATCGAAGTTCACAACCCACTGTCGACCACTGAAGCGCAGTTTGAAGGCGGCGAAATCGTACCGATTACCCTGTCGAAGAGCATTCAGAACATCACCAATCAGGCCGATGTTGACCAGAGTATTGTGGAACAAGCGATTCAGAACCGTTCAGGGATGCCGGTTCGTCTGAACTGATACGAATCTGGACAATAAAAAGGGCGGATAATTTTTCCGCCCTTTTTTGTTGATTTTATTTGGGATTATCTCAGCAGTAACAGCCCATACCCCACCAACGCCGCCCACACCAGCATCGGCAGTGAATAGAGATGAAAGCGCCACCAGATGCGTCGGTCGTTTGCCATCCGTAGCGCAATCAAATTCGCCAGCGATCCCGGCAACAAACCAAATCCACCGATGTTGACCGCCCATGCCAGCAGCACGGTCGGAGGCACGTAATTCAGCAGTAAGATGGTGCCGGGAACATTGCTGATAAACTGCGACAGGCCAATTGCCGTCAGCCACAGGCCGGGTTCAGACAGCGAGCCGACGTGACTTAACGTTCCCTGCAACGCCGGCAGTTGCGTCAGTAGATGAACATCAATAAACATCGCCATAAACACCAGCAACAGCGTCCAGTCAACGCTCAACACCACACGCCGCGCCAGTAACAGAAACCCCAGCGCGACAATCGCCAGCCCTACCAGCTCTTGTTTGAACTCCAGCGCCGTCAGAAAAACGAGGTACAGCCCCAGACACCCCCATACCAGTCGCGGCTGCCATTGCGGCGCATGCGTGCCGGTGTGGTACGACAGCGGCTTATTAGGGAAGCAGAACCAGCACACGACCAGCAGCGTCACCATCATCGCAACGGCAAGCGGCGCCATCTGGCTGATAAAGGCAAAAAATGAGAGACCAGAACGCCCCCACAGCAAAATGTTTTGTGGGTTGCCGATGGGCGTTAACAGCGAGCCAGCATTCACGGCCAGCGCTTCAAAAATAATCAGCCGGTTGACCGGTATCGCGCACAATTTCTTCAGGGTGATAGTAAGTGGCACGACGATAAAGAGCGCGACGTCGTTGGTCAGAAAAGTGGAAAGCAGCGCCGCTGCCAGCACCATGAACATCGCCAGACGGCGCTCAGTCGCAAAGCGGCGGGTCATTTTACGTCCCAGCACATCGAAATAGCCGCTAAGCTCCACGCCTTTAGTCAGCAACATCAGGCCGCTCAGGATGATAATGGTGTGCCAGTCAATAGCGCCAGGCCACGTCCGTGGCGTGAACGGCACCCACAGACTCAACGCCACGCCAACGACAATCAATAGCTGAAAAAAACGGTCGCGTTTCAACGCCCGCAATAAAGGCAGGTTCATTCAACGG
Source organism: Citrobacter sp. Ca225 (assembly GCF_030337175.1). Taxonomy (NCBI): domain Bacteria; kingdom Pseudomonadati; phylum Pseudomonadota; class Gammaproteobacteria; order Enterobacterales; family Enterobacteriaceae; genus Citrobacter; species Citrobacter sp. Ca225. The sequence goes on from NZ_JAOWCD010000099.1 coordinate 117,618, forward strand.
AAGTTCCGTGTTGTTCGGTAAACAGCCGGAATGCGTCCAGCGTCTCCTGACTGACATGATGCTCCATCCCCTCAGCATCGCGACGGGCTATCTCAGCGCTCACCCCCAGCACCAGCAGGAAGTTCTCCACGATCTGATGGCGCTCACGGCTTTCCTGCGCCAGCTTCTCCCCTTCCGGGGTTAAGAAAACGCCGCGCCAGGGGATCATTTCGATCAATCCCACCGAGGCCAGGCGTTTGAGCATCTTCGCCACCGTGGGTTGGGACACCCCGAGCCGGGCCGCCATATCCACCTGACGCGCTTCACCGACTTCGATAATCAGATCAGAAATCAACTCAACATAGTCGTCAATCAGCTCACGCCGATGCGCCTCTCTCACCTGACGAAACCCTTCGACGTGTTCTTCAACGTTCACTAACTGCGTCACTTTTTTTGTTGTTGGCATACCTGCGCGACGACTCATTCTGCTTCCTCATTCCTGTGACGCGTTAACAGCATCTAATTGGAGAGCGTCCATTGTAAACCAGAGTTGCCCAGGCACAAAAAATTAACGTTTTAGCAATAGCTATATAATATAGCCTGTGCTATATCTGTATGTAATGCAGTCATCTCTCACGGATCGAGGGACCAGAACGTCAGGAGGTCAATATGAACGAGTTTAAGAGGTGTATGCGCGTGTTTAGCCACTCTCCCTTTAAAGTCCGGTTAATGCTGCTCTCAATGCTGTGCGATATGATCAACAGCAAACCTGAGCAGGATAAGCCCTCGGATAAATAACGCGGCGTCGCGGTACGCCGCGTCATCTGGCTGTCATCTACGGCCGTTACACTTCTGCCTATGTCAAAATAGCCCTTCTTTTTGTCGGATTTGCTAACCCCTTCGCAAAACAATTTCTGTCTGCCCGTTGACCTTCACATTCACACGCTCTATCTTCTTGCAGCCCTGCCTAACTTGCGGCTCGCAGATGCGGACCTCTTTCCCTCTTCACGCACTCTCAGCAGGTAATGACCCTTGGCGCCAGGGTAAGCACATGGCGTTTTTACGATAGTGGCATATGAATTTAACCGTCAAAGACTCACTTCTTGCTCGCAGCCGGGCCCTTAGCCCGTGGACTGGCTTTTATGTTTTGCAGTCGCTGCTGATCAACCTGGCGCTGGGCTATCCGTTTAGTCTGCTGTATACCCTTGCCTTTACCTGCATATTGCAGTTGCTCTGGCGGAGCGCGCCGAAAGCGCAGAAGGTGCTGATCGGCGTGTGTTCGCTGGTCGCCGCCTGTTACTTTCCTTTCGGCCAGGCCTACGGATCGCCAAACTTTAATACGCTGCTGGCTCTGCACTCGACCAATATGGAAGAGTCCACGGAAATCCTGACGATTTTCCCCTGGTATAATTACCTGATGGGGGTGTTTATCTTTGCCCTTGGCGTGATCGCCGTGCGTCGCAAACCTGACGAAGAGAAGAAACGCTGGAATAAATATGACAGCCTGTGCCTGCTGTTCAGCGTCGTGGCTTTTTTTGTCACCCCCGTACAGAACCTGGCCTGGGGCGGCGTGTTTAAATTAAAGGATACCGGCTATCCGGTGTTCCGTTTCGCCAAAGACGTCATCGTCAATAACAATGAAGTCATTGACGAGCAGGAGCGCATGGCGAAGTTAGCCAGCATGAAAGACACCTGGACTGTCACCGCTGTGAAGCCGAAATATCACACCTATGTGGTGGTGATCGGTGAAAGCGCTCGTCGTGATGCGCTGGGGGCGTTTGGCGGTCACTGGGATAACACTCCGTTTGCCAGCAGCGTTAACGGCTACCTGTTTGCCGATTACATCGCGGCCAGCGGGTCAACGCAAAAATCGCTCGGGCTGACCCTCAACCGGGTCGTTGATGATAAGCCGCAGTATCAGGACAACTTTGTCACGCTGGCAAACCGCGCCGGTTTCCAGACGTGGTGGTTCTCGAATCAGGGACAAATCGGCGAATACGATACCGCTATCGCCAGTATCGCAAAGCGGGCTGATGAAGTGCATTTTCTTAAAAACGGTGACTTCGAGGCGGACAAAAACACCCAGGACGAGGCGCTGTTAAAAATGACCGCACAGGTGCTGGAAACGGAACGCACCCAGCCGCAGCTGATTGTCCTGCATCTGATGGGGTCTCATCCACAGGCCTGCGATCGGACAAAAGGCAAGTACGACACGTTCGTCCAGTCGAAAGAAACCTCCTGCTATCTCTATACCATGACTCAGACCGACGACCTGCTGCGAAAACTGTACGATCAGCTCCGCAACAGCGGCGACAGTTTCTCGCTGGCGTATTTCTCCGATCACGGTCTCGCCTTTAAAGAGCGTGGGAAGGAAGTGCAGTATCTGGCGCATGACGACCAGTTCCAGCAAAACTTTCAGGTCCCGTTTATGGTGCTCTCCAGCGATGACAAAGCGCATAAAGTCATCAAAGCGCGGCGCTCCGCCAACGACTTCCTTGGCTTTTTCTCACAGTGGACAGGGATCAGCGCAAAAGAGATTAAGATGAAGTACCGGTTTATCTCTGAACAGAAAGCCGGGCCGGTGTATATCACCAATTTCAAATTGCAGAAGGTGGATTATAACCACCTGGGAACCGATATCTTTAGCACCAAATCGCGATAACCTATTGAAATACATCCAAAAAAAATCCGCCCCTTGAGGCGGATTTTTTATATCACTGACGTGATTAGAAGCGGTAACCGACGCCTGCGATCCAGGTGCCAACGTCAACGCTACGAATACGGCTCTGCTCGTAAGAGAAGTCCAGAGCAACATTTTCGATCGGGTTGAACTGCACACCTGCGCCATAAGAGAAACCATAATCGCTGGTGTCATCTTTATGCGTCGGGTAGTTGGTGTCCTGGAATTTACCGTAGCCCACACCCACAACACCGTAGATGCTTGCCCAGTCGTTCAGACGGTAAGCCGGACCAGCAGTGATGCCGTAGTACTGAGTTTTGTTGTAATCGCCTGCACCGTTAGTACGATCTTTTTCGGTGTAAGTGAAGGAACCGATTACGCCCAGCGGGTTGTTGTCCTGCTCATAGCGATACTTCAGGTTGAAACCGTTCATTTTGTTCGCCGCGCCCTGAGCATCGCTCTGAGCATAACCACCGGTAGCGGTAGACGTTGCAGCGACAGCGGAACCTGCGGAGATAGCCAGAACAGCGGCCAGTGCTGAAAGACATGCAATTTTTTTCATAACCACCTCAAATGTGCTTCAAATAAATCCTAAGTGTTAAATATATCAAAAATTGATGAGAAACTCTTTGCGATTAGTGATGTCTAACGGGCAATTTCATGTAACAGAACGTTTCCATCAACCGCTATCTCTTTCAATTAACATCACTTTTTCCAGATATTTGCCCCATTATTACGCGCATAATAAAGGACATTCATCCAGATTATTCCTAATCTGCCAGCGCATTAATCCATCAATTTGCCGCCATTTTACGGCTTTCCAGAAATTTTTTTTCAACGAAGACTCAACCGTAGATGGTTATTTCCATTACACTGCCTCTTTTACTTTTCTATACACAAATCAGGCAAGTTGCTGGATGGCGTGTATCTACAGTTATGTCGGGAGAACGGATGCCAGGGTCGTCACGTAAAACGCCAGTTTGGCTGCCTGTTTTAGTACTGCTTATTGCCATGGCCTCAATCCAGAGCGGCGCATCGCTGGCAAAATCATTGTTTCCGCTGGTTGGCGCGCCCGGTGTGACCGCTCTCCGTCTGGCGTTAGGCACGCTGATTCTTATTGTCTTCTTCAAGCCATGGCGTCTGCGGTTTGCCAAAGAGCAGCGTCTGCCGCTGCTTTTTTACGGCCTGTCGCTGGGGGGAATGAACTACCTCTTCTATCTGTCGATTCAGACGGTCCCGCTGGGGATCGCTGTCGCGCTGGAGTTTACCGGGCCGCTGGCGGTCGCCCTGTTCTCTTCGCGACGCCCCGTTGATTTTATCTGGGTGGTACTCGCGGTTCTCGGACTCTGGTTCCTGCTGCCGCTGGGTCAGGACGTTTCGCATGTCGACCTGTTCGGCGCCACCATGGCACTGGGCGCAGGCGCCTGCTGGGCTATCTATATTCTCAGCGGACAACGCGCCGGCGCTGAGCACGGCCCGGCCACTGTCGCGATAGGTTCGCTGATTGCGGCTCTGGTTTTCGTCCCACTTGGGGCTGTGCAGGCCGGGGAAGCGCTCTGGCACTGGTCTGTCATTCCGCTGGGTCTGGCGGTTGCGGTACTGTCGACGGCGCTCCCCTACTCGCTGGAGATGATTGCCTTAACCCGTCTGCCTACGCGCACCTTTGGCACGCTGATGAGTATGGAACCCGCACTGGCCGCACTGGCAGGTATCCTGTTTCTGGGCGAAACGCTCACGTTTGTCCAGTTGCTGGCGCTTGGCGCGATCATTGCCGCCTCGATGGGCTCGACGTTGACCATTCGACGGGAAAGCAAAATAAAAGAGGTTGATGTAAATTAATTTTACATTTCTGCATGGTTGCATAACCATGCAGAATATCTTCCCGCTGTTTTCCCTGTATTTTCCTGATATTTCCCCACCGTCTATCTGCCCCGTACCGACTATTTATCCGCCTTCTCATGTCGCCATCAGAATATTGTTACCGCTGGTCTAACTCTTGCGCAACCACATGAATAGTAATGCAATTAAATAACGATGGTGTTAAATACTATTAAAGCGATAGGCAGAGCCAGAAAAGCAGGAATCATAACCGGTGCTATACTGAATCTCGTAAATTACTGGGACATAACATCAAGAGGATATGAAATTATGAGTACCGCTAAATTGGTAAAAACAAAAGCGTCCAATCTGCTTTATACCCGCAACGATGTCTCTGACAGCGATAAGAAAGCAACGGTTGAGTTGCTGAATCGTCAGGTGATCCAGTTTATCGACCTGTCACTGATCACCAAGCAGGCCCACTGGAATATGCGTGGGGCTAATTTTATTGCCGTCCATGAGATGCTGGATGGCTTCCGTACGGCATTGACCGACCATCTCGATACCATGGCAGAGCGTGCCGTACAGCTGGGCGGTGTGGCGTTGGGGACTACGCAGGTTATTAATAGCAAAACGCCGTTGAAAAGCTATCCGCTGGACATCCATACCGTTCAGGATCATCTGAAAGAACTGGCAGACCGTTATGCTGTCGTCGCTAACGATGTGCGTAAAGCCATCAGCGAAGCGAAAGACGAAGATACCGCCGATATCTTTACCGCCGCATCCCGCGATCTCGACAAATTCCTGTGGTTCATCGAATCCAACATCGAATAATCGCCTCATAAGTATTCCCTCTACAACCCTCGCCACGGCGGGGGTTTTGCACTTTTATGGTGCACCACATCGTCACCACTCCGTCGTAAAGTAAAATATTTGTAATAATCACCTCACACAATCGTTAACGAAAGATTGTTTTATCAACGATCTTTGCGCTAAATAGGCAGACCGTTCACGCCCCCTCCAGGCTGCACTAAATCAGTGCCCCAGAATGGTGCAAAAAGCGAGTTTTGCTCCGAGACCTGTGCACAAGCGTGCAGTCCCCTCTTGTTAAAACAAGGGGTTGCAAAACTGGCACGATTTTTTCATTACATTTATCGTTCTCGCAGGGGATCGCCCCGTGGATAAAAAAGGAAATGCTATGAAGTCTGTATTAAAAGTTTCACTGGCAGCACTTGCTCTGGCTTTTGCGGTGTCCTCTCATGCCGCGGATAAGAAACTGGTTGTCGCAACTGACACCGCGTTCGTCCCGTTTGAATTCAAACAGGGTGACAAATACGTTGGCTTTGATGTGGACCTGTGGGCCGCCGTAGCAAAAGAACTGAAGCTGGATTATGAACTGAAACCGATGGATTTCAGCGGCATTATCCCGGCGCTGCAAACCAAAAACGTTGACCTGGCGCTGGCGGGCATCACCATTACTGACGAGCGCAAAAAAGCGATCGATTTCTCTGACGGTTACTACAAAAGCGGTCTGTTAGTGATGGTGAAAACCAACAACAACGACGTAAAAAGCGTAAAAGATCTGGACGGTAAAGTGGTCGCGGTGAAGAGCGGTACTGGCTCCGTTGATTACGCCAAAGCCAACATCAAAACGAAAGATCTGCGTCAGTTCCCGAACATCGATAACGCCTACATGGAACTGGGTACCAACCGCGCAGACGCGGTTCTGCACGATACGCCGAACATCCTGTATTTCATCAAAACCGCAGGTAACGGCCAGTTCAAAGCGGTGGGTGAATCACTGGAAGCGCAGCAGTACGGTATCGCATTCCCGAAAGGCAGCGACGAACTGCGCGAGAAAGTGAATGGCGCGCTGAAAACGCTGCGTGACAACGGTACTTATAACGAAATCTACAAAAAATGGTTCGGTACTGAACCTAAATAATAATGGCTTTGCCTTCAGATGTTGCCCGGAGGCGCTAAGCGTACCGGGCATTTGATTTTTTTCACCACGGTAACAGGAACAACATATGCAGTTTGACTGGAGCGCCATCTGGCCCGCCATTCCGATCCTGCTTCAGGGCGCCAAAATGACCCTGTGGATCTCCATCCTCGGTCTGGCTGGCGGGATCATCATCGGCTTGCTGGCGGGTTTAGCCCGAACTTATGGCGGCTGGATCGCCAATCACGTCTCTCTCGTCTTCATTGAAGTCATCCGCGGCACGCCGATCGTCGTCCAGGTGATGTACATCTATTTCGCCCTGCCGATGGCTTTCCCGGACTTGCGCATCGACACCTTCAGCGCCGCCGTTATCACGATCATGATTAACTCCGGAGCCTATATCGCGGAAATCACCCGTGGTTCGGTCCTGTCGATCCATAAAGGATTTAGCGAAGCGGGTCTGGCGCTGGGTCTTTCCCGTCGGGAAACCATCCGTCATGTGATCATGCCACTTGCGCTGCGTCGTATGCTGCCTTCGCTCGGTAACCAGCTCATCATCAGTATCAAAGATACATCGCTGTTTATCGTCATCGGCGCGGCGGAACTGACCCGCAGCGGTCAGGAAATTATTGCCGGCAATTTCCGTGCCCTGGAAATCTGGACCGCGGTGGGTGTTATTTACCTCATCATCACGCAAGTCCTGAACATCGTGCTTCGTAGTCTGGAAAGAAGGATGAAAATCCTGTGATTGAATTTAAAAACGTCTCAAAGCATTTTGGCCCGACCCAGGTGCTGCATAACATTGATCTGAGCATTAAGCAGGGCGAAGTGGTGGTGATTATCGGGCCATCGGGTTCCGGTAAATCCACGTTGTTGCGCTGCATAAATAAACTCGAAGAGATTACCTCCGGCGATCTGATCGTTGATGGGCTAAAGGTCAACGACCCGAAGGTCGACGAGCGTCTGATCCGTCAGGAAGCCGGGATGGTGTTCCAGCAGTTCTATCTTTTCCCTCATCTGACCGCGCTGGAAAACGTCATGTTTGGCCCGTTGCGCGTTCGTGGGACGAAGAAAGACGCTGCCGAGAAGCAGGCAAAAGAGCTGCTGGCGAAAGTGGGTCTGGCCGAGCGCGCTCACCACTACCCGTCTGAGCTTTCCGGCGGTCAGCAGCAGCGTGTGGCGATTGCCCGCGCCCTGGCGGTGAAGCCGAAGATGATGCTGTTTGATGAACCGACCTCTGCGCTCGATCCGGAACTGCGCCACGAAGTACTGAAAGTGATGCAGGATCTTGCGGAAGAAGGGATGACGATGGTCATCGTTACGCACGAAATCGGCTTTGCCGAAAAAGTCGCCTCGCGCCTGATCTTCATCGATAAGGGCCGTATTGCCGAGGACGGTAATCCGCAAACCCTGATTGAAAACCCGCCAAGCCAGCGTTTGCAGGAGTTCTTGCAGCACGTTTCCTGACGGTCTGCCTCCCTTCCATCTGGAAGGGAGGTTTCTCTACGACTCTTCCCATTTCGAATCGCCGCGCCTCCAGCCACTATACTTATCTCTTTGTTCTGTTTTCTCACTGGAGGAGTCATGCGGTGGATCCTGTTCATCCTCTTTTGCCTGCTGGGCGCACCAGCCCAGGCGGTAACCATTCCCGGTGTCACAACCGGCGCTGATGCTGACGCGCAAACAACACCTGCGCCCGAACCTGATGTCGAGCAAAAGAAAGCGGCCTACGGAGCGCTGGCCGACGTACTGGAAAATGAGACATCGCGCAAAGAATTGATTGACCAGTTGCGTACCGTTGCCGCCACGCCACCGCCGGAACCGGTGCCTAAAATCACCCCGCCGGTGGTTGTGGAGGAAAAAACGGTACTGGAGAACGTTACCGATCTCAGCCGCCATTACGGCGAAGCTCTGTCTGGCCGCTTTGCCCAACTCTATCGCAACATCACCGATGCGCCACACAAGCCCTTTAACAGCCAGACCTTCAGTAATGCCCTCAGTCACTTTCTGATGTTGGCCGCTGCGGTGTTCGGCTTCTACTGGTTGATTCGTCTGTGTATGTTGCCGTTGTACCGTAAAATGGGAAACTGGGCGCGGAAGAAGAACCGCGAGCGCAGCAACTGGCTCCAGCTACCGGCAATGATCGTTGGCGCCTTTATTATTGATCTGCTTCTGCTGGCGCTTACCCTGTTTGTCGGTCAGTTGTTGAGCGACAGGCTGAACGCGGGCAGTCGCACCATCGCGTTTCAACAAGGACTGTTTCTGAACGCCTTTGCCCTGATCGAATTTTTCAAAGCCATTCTGCGACTGATCTTCTGTCCGAACGTGGCGGAACTGCGGCCTTTTACCATTCAGGATGCCAGCGCCCGCTACTGGAACCGGCGACTGAGTTCGCTGAGCAGTCTGATTGGCTATGGCCTGATCGTCGCTGTTCCGATTATTTCCAATCAGGTGAACGTACAGGTCGGTGCGATGGCCAACGTGGTCATCATGCTGTGTATTACGCTGTGGGCGCTGTACCTGATTTTTCGTAACAAGAAAGAGATTACCCAGCACCTGCTGAATCTTGCGGAACGATCGCTGGCCTTTTTCAGTCTGTTTATTCGCGCCTTTGCTCTGGTCTGGCACTGGCTGGCAAGCGCCTATTTCATCGTCCTGTTTTTCTTCTCCCTGTTCGACCCCGGCAACAGCCTGAAGTTTATGATGGGGGCGACAGTGCGCAGTCTGGTGATCATCGGCATTGCGGCCTTCGTTTCCGGAATGTTTACCCGCTGGATCGCCAAAACCATTACCCTCTCCCCGCATACGCAGCGCAATTATCCCGAACTGCAAAAGCGGCTCAACGGCTGGCTTTCTACGGCATTGAATGTGGCGCGGATCCTGACGGTGTGTGTCGCCATCATGCTGCTGCTGAACGCCTGGGGACTGTTTGATTTCTGGAACTGGCTGCACAACGGCGCCGGTGAGAAGACGGTTGATATTCTGATCCGCATCGTGCTGATTCTGTTTTTCTCCGCAGTAGGCTGGACGCTGCTTGCCAGCCTGATCGAAAACCGGCTGGCTTCCGATATTCATGGCCGTCCTCTCCCCAGCGCGCGTACCCGCACGCTGTTAACGCTGTTTCGTAACGCACTGGCGGTGATCATCAGCACAATCACCATCATGATCGTACTTTCGGAAATCGGCGTTAACATCGCCCCACTGCTGGCCGGGGCCGGGGCGCTGGGGCTGGCAATTTCCTTTGGTGCGCAGACGCTGGTGAAAGATATTATTACCGGGGTCTTTATTCAGTTTGAAAATGGCATGAATACGGGCGATCTGGTGACCATCGGGCCGTTAACCGGTACGGTAGAACGCATGTCGATTCGCTCCGTTGGCGTACGCCAGGACACCGGGGCGTATCATATTATTCCGTGGTCATCGATCACCACCTTTGCCAACTTTGTCCGCGGCATTGGCTCGGTGGTCGCCAATTACGATGTGGATCGTCATGAAGATGCTGATAAGGCCAATCAGGCGCTGAAAGAGGCGGTCGCTGCGGTAATGGAAACCGAGGACGTTCGTGGGCTGATTATTGGTGAGCCGTCGTTTGCCGGGATTGTCGGATTAACCAACACGGCATTTACGCTGCGGGTATCGTTTACCACGCTGCCGCTGAAGCAGTGGACGGTTCGCTTCGCGCTGGACAGCCAGGTGAAAAAACATTTCGACCTGGCGGGCGTTCGTCCACCGGTGCAGACCTGGCAGTTTCTGCCCGCCGCGCCAGCGGCAGCCACAACACCGGCCACACCGCCGTCGCGGCCACCCGGCGAGCCGACGCTCTAGCGCTTACGCGCGCTAAAACGACGGCGCTGGTCGTCGTCCATAAAGGTCCAGGCAATAAAGCGGCTCTGCTTTTGCCCCTGGGCCATCTCTTTTTTCACCACCTTGACCGCTCCCACGTCAGTCAGCGCACGATAGAGCGGCGGCAGGTTTTCGCCGCGTGACACCAGCGTGGTAAACCACATGACCTGACGGCCAAAAGCCTGGCTTTCGGAAATCATCGTTTTGATGAACGCGACTTCCCCCCCTTCGCACCACAACTCCTGCTGCTGACCGCCGAAGTTCAGCGCATCATCTTTGCTCTGTCCGAGGTTGCGACGTTTGCGCTCGCTTCCTGCACGAGCAGAGGCGGCGGAATCATGGAACGGCGGGTTGCACAGCGTCGCATCATATTGCTCATTTTTATGAATAATGCCGTTAAAAATAGCCGCTGGGATTTTCTGACGACGCAGGCGAATGGCGCGCGTCAGCCCTGGATTGGCGCTGATAATGGCCTGCGCGCTGGCTAACGCCTGCTCATGCGTCTCACTGCCCGTAAAACGCCAGCTATACTCATGCACGCCGATCAGCGGATAAATACAGTTCGCGCCCACGCCAACATCCAGGATTGTGGCCTGAGTTGGCACACTTCCCGTTGTCTCTGCAAGCAGATCGGCCAGATGGTGGAGGTAATCGGCACGCCCAGGAACAGGCGGACACAGAAACCCTTCAGGAATATCCCAGTTTGCCACCCCATAGAAATGCGCCAGCAGCGCCTTATTCAAGGCCTTTACCGCCAGCGGATTGGCAAAATCAACGCTTTGTTCGCCTGCGGGGGTCAGGACGAGATACTGCGCCAGCTCAGGCGTGCCTTTGCAGAGCGTGGCAAGATCGTAGCGACTGTGGTGACGGTTGCGCGGGTGTAAGCCCGGTTTCTGGGGGGACATAGCATTCTCCTTTTAACAGCGGCGTAAGATACCCGCATAACGCAACGCGGTAAACCGGGTTGATAACAAACGGGCGCTTCTCTGCAGCGCATCTGCGCGCGAAATGGGGTGAAGTGGCGCAAATCGCCCAAATATCAATGATATGTATGTCATTGATTTGTCAACATACGTCAATATTTTTCGTTCAAATTTTAAGCAGATCATCATCAATTTTTTACGCCATTTCTGCCGCACTGACGACCTAAACTTATCTGGCACTACACGTTGTTTCACTGAGGAGAGCATCATGAAAAAATGCCTCGTATTACTCGTCGCCACCACGCTTGCAGGCGTGGCATTCGCGGCGTCTGCAGCACAACCTTTGAGCAGTCCCGATACCGGTCAGCTACGTGCGTCAGGTACCGTCTCTGCCACTGGCGCAACCAACCTGAGTGATCTGGAGGATAAGCTGGCGGAAAAAGCGCAAGAACAAGGCGCGAAAGGCTTTATGGTTAATTCCGCAGGCGGTAAGAACCAGATGTATGGTACAGCCACCATTTACAAGTAACCTTCCCCACCACCTGCCCGATAGCAACGCCGCTTATCGGGCAATGTTCCCTTGACTGAGCAATTTTTGACCCCATCTTGACTATAATAACCTCGGTAAAAAGCGTGAGGAGAATAGTGCTATGGCTTCTGGTTGGGCAAATGATGACGCTGTGAACGAACAAATCAACAGTACAATTGAAGATGCTGTTGCACGTGCAAGAGGCGAAATTCCGCGCGGTGATAGTCTGTATGAATGTGAAGAATGTGGCGATCCGATCCCTGAAGCCCGCCGACAGGCAGTGCCAGGTGTAAGACTGTGCCTTAACTGCCAGCAGGAGAAAGATTCACAGAACTCATCATATACAGGATATAATCGCAGAGGATCAAAAGACAGCCAGCTACGTTGACCTAAGCTTACATAAATATCAAGAACATGCCGTTTCGCTTACGCTCACGTTAAATTGCTCTTTGCGTAGCAAAATGTGCCGTTCATCCCTCAACTGTAAAGTGAACTGCGTAGAACCGTAAATTCATCTCGTGAATTAATTAATAATCAATAAGTTATTTGTCATTCAATTTTTTTGATTAATGCTGTCAATTCTCTTCGATTTTATCTCTCGAAAAAAAGCGTGATACTCATCACATCGACGGAACATCGTCTTCCTTAATAAATAACCTGCGAGAGATTAACAATGAAAACTATCAAATATGCTGTTGCCGCTGTTGCCCTGTCTACTCTGTCTTTTGGCGTTTTCGCTGCCGAACCTGTTACGGCTGCTCAGGCGCAAAGCATGAATAAAATCGGTGTGGTTTCTGCAGAAGGCGCAACCACGCTGGACGGCCTGGAAGCAAAACTGGCTGAGAAAGCCGCTGCTGCCGGCGCAAGCGGTTACAGCATCACATCCGCCAACAACAACAACAAAATGAGCGGTACTGCTGTTATCTACAAATAAGTTTTACCCCGTCTGCTGCCAACAGACACCCTGCTCCAACCCTCATTGAACCTGAATTACCCTTGTTTGCCCGTCCGCCACTGGACGGGCTTTTTTATCTGTCGCGCTAAAAACTGTCGTTGACTCGCGCCAGTCCTTGCTCGAGTGTTGCCACCTCACCCGTTGCCACCAGGCAACAGGCCATCTGGATTTTCAACGATGCGGGTACCGGCTCACTTCCCGCCAGGCAGCGTTCAATCCAGCGCGCGGTCGTCTCAGGATCCTTTGCCGCGGGCAGCGGTACAGGTTCGTCTGGCATTTCACTTTGTCGGCTCTGTAACACCCGGGTGCCAGTGCTATCAATCAGGCTAATCTGCGGGCAGCGTTGCGGATTGGCGTAAACCTCACCTTCGGTTCCGTGCATCAACAACCCACGCCCACCAATATCACTAAAGAATTTCGCGACGCGCGGCACATATTCCGGATGCGACACGCTGGCAAGACGCAGCGCGGCGTCTTCGGCAAACGGTGTCGCTAACTTCGCCAGCGTATGTGCGCTGTTGCGCACACCCAGTCGCCAGCGCATTGCCAGCTGTTTTTCCAGCGGCGGGCAGAGCGTACTCACCGGAATAAAGACTGGCTGATGTCCATCCAGTTTCGCCTGTGCCTGTCCGGCATGACGCGTCGGCGCAATTCCCATCAGTTCGAAAATGGTCTCTGTCAGCACGCGGGTCGGATCTTCGCTCACCCCATGCACGACGACCGGAAAACCCAACTTGTGCAATAAAATCGCCAGCAGCGGCGTCAGGTTCGCCTGTTTACGCGCGCCGTTATAGCTGGGGATAACGATCGGCATCGGCTTCGCAACCGGCGGGGTAAGCTTAATGGAATGGTTTTGCATCGCCTCATAAAAGCCCAGCATTTCGGCTTCACCTTCCCCTTTGATACGCAATGCAATCAGCACGCCGCCCATTTCCAGTTCCGGCACGTCGCCGTTGAGCATGTGGGTATAAAGCCCTCGCGCGGTGTCCTGATCCAGATCGCGGGCGTGGTTTTTCCCCCGGCCGATCTCTTTAATTATGTTGCGGTAATCCATCGAAAACTCCTTGCCTCACACTCACGTTATTTACGCCGACGGCGCGTGGGTTTCGCTTTTTCTTTTGCCTTAACGATAACGTCTGGCACTGCGGGTCGTTCTATGGGAAAAACAGGTAATGCCTCCAGTAAACGCTTGCCATAATTTTTGGTCAACAGACGCTTATCATAAATTACCACTTCTCCCCAACACCCGTGGCTACGGATCAAGCGTCCCACCTGCTGGATTAGATTAAACGAGGCGGCGGGCAAACTCTGCACTTCGAACGGATAGCGATTGAGACTTTTAAGCCACTCGCCTTCGGTGATCACCACCGGGCTGTCGATGGGGGGAAAAGCAATTTTGTGGATATGCACCTGACTGAGTAAATCGCCTTTCAGGTCCAGTCCTTCGGCGAAGGATTGCAGCCCCACCAGCACGCTACGCTCGCCGTTTTCCACCCGCTTACGGTGCAGTTCCACCAGCCGGTAGCGCGGCTGGTCACCCTGGACCAACAACAACAAGCGCAGATCGCTGACGTATTCCAGAAAGCGCTGCATCGCTCGCCCACTGGCAAATAGCACCAGCATGCCGGAATGTTTTTTACTTTCCAGCTGTTCGCGGAAATAAGCCGCCATCTCCGCAATATGCTGTTCTTCGTTGTCGATCAACGGTTCATAGCGCATCTGCGGAATAATAATTTTACCCTGTTCGACATGGTTAAACGGCGAATCGAGCGCGACGAAGCGGTCTCCGGCTTTTTCCTTCAGGCCGCTCATCTCCTGCAGACGCGAAAAACTATTAAGCGAACGCAGCGTGGCGGAGGTGACGATGATATGCGGCACACTGCGCCAGAGTAATCGCTCGAGTTGATCGCTCACGCGGATCCCCACGCAGTGAAACCAGACGTGGGGTTGCCCGTCGCGCACCTCGCGCGTCGTCCATTTCGACACCGGTGCGCCGGATGACTGGGCCAGCGAGGCCAGTCGCCACAGTTTGCTTTGCGCTTCAAACATCCCCAGCGCCCGGTTCATCTGCAAAATAGCCCGATGCAAACGCACAACGTCATGGCTGCCGGTTTTCTCGCTGAGATCATTCAAAAACAGCTCCGCCAGACCGCGCAGCGTTTCGGTGAGCTTCGCCAGACGCTGGCAAATCTCCATCACTTCATCCGGCAGTTCCCCCATCGCAAAGCGATGTTCCGCTTCCTGCCCGGCAGGCATGTACAAACTGAGAATGTGATTAAGTGACGCGATAAGTTCATACAGCTCTTCGCAATGGGCGTTCAGACGCTCCGGATTCGCCAGCGGCGGCGTGGTCTTGGGGCGAAACTGCTCCATGCAAGTCGCCACCAGTTTGCTGAACAGATCCAGTTGCAGGCGATACCAGGAGGCGGTAATTTCCGCGCTCATTTCCAGCGCATCGCGGGCGACATCCGGCAGGTGATGGCCTTCATCCAGAACCAGCAGCAGGTTTTTCGGGTCCGGTAACACCGCTTCGCTTTCCATCGCCGCCATCACCAGCGCATGGTTTGCCACCACCACTTCCGCTTCCTGAATCTCGCGACGGGCGACAAAAAACGGGCACTCGCGGTAGTAGTGGCAGTTGCGGTTCAGGCAACTGGCTTTATCGGTACTCAGTCGTCGCCAGAGGTCGTCGTCAATGGCGATATCCGTATGATCGCGCAGGCCGTCCCACTTGTAGCTGTCGAGGTCGCCTTTTAACTTTGCGCAGCGCTTCTGTTCTTCCTGGTTGTTCGGCGTGAGTTCATCGTCAAGAAAGGCGAGCAGATCCTGTTGCGTGGGTTCAGTACTGGCCAGCGCCGTCAGATTTCGCGGACACACATAGCGCCCGCGTCCAAACGCGGCGGTAAAGCGAAGATCGGGAATAATTTTGCGCAGTAACGGCAGATCTTTACTGTAGATCTGATCCTGCAACGCCACGTTGGCGGTGCTAACCACCAGCGTTTTTTGCTCTTCCCGTGCAATGGCAATGCCGGGAATGAGATAGGACAGGGTTTTCCCCACTCCGGTAGGCGCCTCTATCGCCAGATGACGCCCTTCTTCTCCGGTCAGCGTTTTCGCGACATCGGCAATCATCTGCCGCTGCGGCGCACGGGGGATAAAGTCGGGGATCTGTTCCTGAAGCGCCTTATACCAGACGGCGATTTGCGCTTTAAGCGCAGCGGTTAATGCCATGAGAAAACCTGAAACACTGTATAAACAGCCACTATTGTGGCACATTTCAGACCTGGAACGTATCTTTTTTGCCGCTTCTGGAAGGCGCTTCGCAATGCCGTTAGATCAATATGATGAATAAGCCTGGTACTCAAGGGGCGTTGTATCAGGCCACGCTGGATTGTTCTCTGATACAAGCGATATGGCGGTGCTAATGCAGGTTATGCCTAACGGCGGCGGCTATGGCAACGTTAAGCTGTTCGATAAGGCAACCGTCAGGAAGTTTACTCGCAGTTCGTCAGAAGACGTTGCGTCTGGACTGGGGTGGCGTGCGAATAGTAACGCATCGATGACGCCAACGTTTGATGTGTTAGCCAGCTCTGAAACGTATGGTCATACAGGCTGGACCGGAACGATGACCTCTATCGACCCGATTAATCATATGGTTATTGTGATTTGAGGTAACAGGTCACACTCGCCAGTTGCAGACCCTAAAATAAACCCAAATGTTTTTGTGAGTGGATTATTACCTGCGGCTACATATGGCTGGATTGTTGATCAGATATGTGGGGCATTGAAAAAAATTTATAAAGGGACTCAGATAGAGTCCCTTTATATTTCAACAAGCTAGAATATAAAATAAAGAATTACCAAACTGAATACAACAATAATTTCAATAAACCAAAATGCCGCTTCAATTTTAAAACTAGTAGTTAATTCACTTGGTAAGGCCCGAATAAAATGATATCCTTCAATGCTCATGTTGTTATTAAAAATCTTATTGTAGGGGAATATTAGACTAGACATAATGAAATCTATTTTTGCAAAGTACATACCGGGAGTACCAATTAAACTTGCAGTTCTCGCCAAATTTGCAGTGATAGGAAGACAACCAAATTCCCCTTCATATAAAATTACTATTTTTTTATATTTTTCATCGTTTATGACATAAGACATAAATATTAAAATTAACATTAAAATGACTAGCATTGTGCCAAGACTCATGTTAATAGTACTTAAATTATCTGCTAAATACTTTTTCATATATTAGAATGCCTGCTTCTTCAGTAAATGAATCTGGACCATGTTGTTTAAACCCTTGATTATCAATGTCGCCAATCACCATTCCGCCAAACCCCTCACCCAATTTTTCACCTACTTTTTCCATAACTTTTCCGCCAGCAATACTTGAAGCAATGCCGGTAGCCAAACATAAAGCCGCTCCAGTACCTCCAGCTTCTGATGTAATCAATCCCAGAACCCACGTACACGCTGCCCTCCCCATAATGCCCCCGACAGCACCACCAGCAATACTTGCAGTTTGTTTGTAGCCGAATTTACTATACTCCATTATCGCTGCTTTTCTACATTCGCTTTCTCGCCCTTTCGCGCAAGCGTCATACACATTTGTTGTATAGCTGGCAAAGTCAAGGCCAATACCAATAAAGCCTGTTGTTCTCATTATTTTCATCAGCTTGGCAGATTTTTCTATATAGTTTGCATAACCTTCAATATCTTTCACCCCTGTTTGATCCCACTTATGCATAATGGATTTTGTGGATAAACCCAATGTTTGTTTTATTTGTTCGTATTGTTTTAAATTCAATTGTTCTTTTGAAAATTTATTCAAAATACCATCTAACTTTTTAAATAACCTTTCTCGCTGACCAAAAAATTCCTCTCCAGAAATCCGGCCAGAATTTTGGCTATATGTTTTTTTATAAAGTTCCTGAATTTCGTTTAGTATTTTATTTATTTCTTCATAATACCCCCCACCAGCATCCTTTATGTAACCTAAGATATCTCCGCTTTGTCCTAAAGCATCGCTATATAAATTAGATGAGAATATATCTATTGAGGTTCTGTTTTCATAGAGTAATTTAGCTTCCTCATTAGTCAGCGGTTCAAGTGCTTTATCAATTTTATCCCTTGCTGTTTGTACTTGCGCAATTTTTTCAGGTGACCTGGATAGTGGGTCAGCAACAACTAAGATTGAACCGGGCTTTTTCTTTTTTTCTGGATTCAACTGATGATATAACTCTTTTACTCCAGATGGTGGATTAACCATTAACTCATATTCATATGATTTGGGTGTCGTCAATTCTGGTACTACGCAAAAGCCCGGTTCAACTGATTGTCTCGACTCTGAAATTTTTCTTGTTGCGGGAGCCAGAGGCGTGGAATTTTGAGACCTGTTTGCTGATTCATAACTTGCTAAAATATAATTATCATATCTGTATGTAATATTTAAATGGGGAATAAATCGACAATGGCAAGAACATGTACCTCTGCTATGCGCTGAACCAGCTAGTAAACATATAATTTCTGTCTCGTATTGAGACATATCATGCCCCATTGTTAAGTAATGATTATATAATTCATGACTTATTCTGGTTCGGAATGGGAAACCAGATGTTCGATGTGAAAAACCATCTTCTTTTTCATCATTAACAATTATTTTTTTCTTAAGGTTTATCGTTCCCCCCGCTCTTCCGAGAAATCTGTTATGTTCAAAGCCAAATCCGTTTTCAAAATTCCGAAGAGAATCGGGGTTTCTCCGGTACAAAAATTTTTCCTCATTGAGCCGCTTTATCGATACTGATGGAGGTTCTACTTTTCGCCCTTCCGAATCTATACTACTATCCCAGGAACTTGCGTTAGTCCGACGAAATAAATTTTCCCCTCTTTCAATCCATGAGCCTTTAGGTACACCACCTTTAATCTCATATTTTTGGCCATTCATCCCGCATATATATTCATCCATTTCATATACTATTTCCATGTCATCAAGCATATAGTATTCTTTACTCTTTAATATATAACCACCACAACTCGTTCGATCTCCTGGTGCTAATAAAAACCCTTCAGAGCGCTTATTAAAGGTTCTCATAATTAAGTTCCTCGCATTAAATGGCAAAGTTTAATATCAGACTATTTTTATTGCTTTTATTGTGATGTCACTTGCAAATTCCAACAAAAATCCTGAATCCTCACACTGAAGATTCAGGATGTGAATGTGAATGTGAATGTGAATGTGAATGTGAATGTGAATGTGAATGTGAATGTGAATGTGAATGTGAATGTGAATGTGAATGTGAATGTGAATGTGAATGTGAATGTGAAGAGAATAATTTATTTATTCAGTGAGTCAATGCTCTTGTTCCTTTAAATTATCGACCTAATCTCAGTTACACTGTCATTTGTTTGCAAAATTTGTATTGTTTTCTCCCATTTTTATGTTACCTCACGCGTTTCAATGATATAATCGTATCTATCATAATGTTTTTTGCCTATGCTTTTATTTGCATGCTGATTAATAATGTCTTTCTTATTTTCAGTAAAAAGTCTTTAAAAGCTCCTCTTATATCACGTATTAAAAATGTGCTTGTAGGCCTGATAAGCGCAGCGCCATCAGGCAACTGCGCTGTGACTTAATAGTAACCCAGCAGCTTCCACCACAGCATGCCAACCGCGAAAATGATAATGACGTTGAAGGTCACCACGCACAGGTTGATTCGGTAAAACCGTGGTCGCTCAAAATAACCTTGCGCAAAGTAGATAGGGCCGGGTCCTCCGCCGTACTCGGTGTTCCCCCACATCAGGTTACTGAAGATACCGAAGCAGATAGCCACCATCATCGGCGGTGCGCCGGCTGCAATCGCCGTGGCGGCAAATGGTGCGTACAACGCGGCAACGTGCCCCGTGGCGGTAGCAAACAGGTAATGGACGTAGATGTACAAGACACCGAGCACAATGAATGCTTCCATCGCACCGAATCCCTGAATCCCGCTACCCAACTTCACCGTCATCCATTTGATGAATCCCAGATCCGCCAGACCCGTCGCCAGGCTGATGATCACGCTGAACCAGATCACCGTGTCCCACGCCGCATGGTCATTGAGGAGACTTTTCCAACTGACGGCCCCGGTCGCAAACAAATAAGCGGCTAGCCCCAGCCCGACCGATGTCGCCGAGATCCCGGTAATCAGACTGGTTCCCCAGCCGACAAGCGCCAGCACAAACCCTACGGCCACTTTTTTCTCATTACTGCTCATGACACCCAGTTCGCCCAGCGACTGTTTGCCCATCGCTTTGGCTTCCGGTGTATGCTTCAGTTCCGGATCCAGCAGCTTGTAGACCAGCAGCGGCATCAGGCAAAAACAGACCATCGCTGGAACGACGGCAGAAATAAACCAGCCGCCCCAGGTGATCTCCAGACCCAGCGTGGATTTTGCCAGGCTTGCCACCAGCGGGTTCGCCGCCATACCGGTTAAAAATATCGCCCCGGTGATCGGCGTAAACTGAAAGCAAACCATCGTCAAGAAATCGCCAATCCGCTTGCCAGTCGCGCCAGGCGCCGAACCGAGTACGTCGTTGATTGAGCGAGCGATCGGGAAAATAATCCCGCCAGACCGCGCCGTCACCGACGGCATCGCCGGGGCCATAATCAGGTCAGAAACACCGAGCGAATAGGCAATTCCCAGACTGCTTCCGCCAAACAGCGACAGCATTTTATAGGCAATACGTTTTCCCAGTCCGGAGGTCACAAACCCCAGCGAGAGCACGTAGGCGCAGAAAATCAACCATACCGTGCCAGAGGCAAAGCCTGACAGTGCCTTCGCCTCAGTCAACGTTTTGCTGAAGATCACCACGCAAAGCGCAATCAGCATAACCGCCCCCGAAGGGAGCGGCTGGGTCAGGATTGCCGCAATGGTGGCGGCAAAAATCGCAAACATATGCCAGGCCGCCGGGGTTAACCCTTCAGGAACGGGAATAAACCAAATGACGGCACCGATTACCAGCGGGATCAGAAATGAGAGAAGTTTCTTGCCCATGACAAAATTCGTAGACATAGCGCTATCCTTATTGCGTTAGCACAATCATGTTCATTTCCGTGACTGATATTTGGCCAGCACCTGATCGACCATTTCCGGCGCCATTCCCAGATAATTTGCCGGATCGGTCAGTTGGTTAATCAGTTGCGGATCCAGTCGTTGTGCCACTGTCGGCATGGCGTTCAGTACGTCGGCCAAGTGACCGCCCTTCTCATTAACGATGCGACAGGCGTCATACACCACATCGTGAGCATCCTGGCGGCCGATGTATGGAGCCAGCCCCATCATCACGGCTTCTGCCACAATCAATCCATTGGTCATTCCCAGATTGCGCGTCATCGCGGCTTCATCGACCTCCAGTCCTGCCAGCATAAAGTTGGCCTGATGCAGCGCCCCTGCGCTCAGGACGAAACTTTCCGGGATCGCAATCCACTCCGCGTGCCACGGTCCGGTGGCGCGTTCCAGATCCTGAACCATCGCATCCAACATCAGCCCGGCCTGTTGACGAACGCCTTTTGCACAGGCCAGCATCAGTTCGCTGGAGATAGGATTGCGTTTTTGCGGCATAGTGCTGCTGGCACCACGGCCTTTAACGAACGGTTCATACAGTTCGCCAAACTCGTTCGATGCCATCAGCATCACGTCATAAGCAATCTTCCCTAGCGAACCGGTGATGACCGCCAGCAGGTTCACCGCCTCTGCGAAGCCGTCGCGCGCTACGTGCCAGGTGGAGGTCGGGACGTTAAGACCTAACTCTTCCATCAGCGCTTTTTGTACCGGCAATCCTTTGTCGCCCAGCGATGCCAGCGTTCCGGCGGCCCCGGCAAATTCACCGACCAACACTCGCGGACGCGCCTGTTGCAAACGTTCGGCGTGGCGTTCAAACATGTCCAGCCAGATAGCGGCTTTATAACCAAACGTCACCGGTAGCGCCTGCTGTAAATGGGTGCGACCGGCCATTGGCGTATCCCGATAGCGCAGCGCCAGGTCAGCCAGCGTTGCACGTAACCGGTTCATGTCCGCCTCGATCAGTTCAAAGGCATCACGGATTTGCAGTACCACCGCCGTGTCCATGATGTCCTGCGTCGTCGCTCCCCAGTGCACATAGCCGCCAGACTCTCCGGCCTGCTTTGAAATCTGGTGCACAAGCGGCAGGATCGGATAACCGACGATTTCCGTCTCATGACGTAACAAATCGAAATCCAGCGTATCGGCATTGCACTTCTCAGCGATCTCTTTGGCTGCCGCTTCCGGGATCACTCCGCAACGCGCCTGCGCTTTGGCGAGCGCCACCTCCACTTCGACATACTTGCGAATAAGTTCGTAGTCATCAAACACGGCGCGCATTGCGGGTGTACCAAAAGAATCTCTAAATAAAACAGAATCCATTACATTCGAAGCCATAAATCCCCCGGTTCAATCTGATAATGATAAGATGAGCGTCTGACCCGGTTTACGACGCAATCGGGACAACAAAAATGTCCGAACATACGTAAATGTCCGTACATTTATAATGTACGGACATTTATAATAATCATGACGAATGTATGGAATAGCCCGTACCCATTTTTGTGACTGTGATCATTAATTATTTGACGAAACTGCGATGAAAGAATCTCTGTACAAACGGATAGCCCGTGAACTGGCTCATCAAATCTCGACGGGAACTTACCCACCCGGTTCACTGTTTCCGACAGAAATGGAACTGTGCGAAACCTGGCAAGTGAGTCGTCACACCATGCGCGAAGCGCTGAGGGAATTAACGGAACAGGGGTTGATTTCGCGACGTAAAGGCGCTGGCACGCGCGTATGCGAACCGCAGGCGAGCGGGGTTAACCATCCGTTGTCACATCTGGAAGATCTGCTGCTGTTGGCGAAAAACAACCTGCGGGTGATTAAGAAGATCGATGAGATTGTAGCGGATATTGAGCTTTCCCAACTGATAGATTGCCCGCCCGGTTCACGCTGGCTACATATCGCCAGTATTCGTGAGGATGCGCAAAACCCGGATGCGCCTATTTGCTGGACGGACAGTTACGCCAGCACCGATTATTCCAGGCTACGCGCGTTCATCCGCGACGATCCGCACTCGCTGATTAGCGATCTGATCGAAACGCACTACGGAATTAAGAGTCACGAAGTGCATCAGACGATCACCGCCGTTGGCGTACCGAAGAAAATCGCCAAGATACTGAATGTCGAGCCCGACTCTCCGGGGATGCGCATCGTACGGCGCTATCGGGATCGTGACGGGAAAGTGTTCGAGACCACGATTTCAATTCACCCGGCGGGACGGTATACCTGTTCTATTGTGTTGAAATCGCAGAATGCGGGGGAGTGAGGGGGCGTATACGCTTTGAGAAGCATATGCCCCTGTGGGACGAGTACCGTTCACCTCATGTTCGCAGCCAATCTGGTACACCAGTACCTGTGAACGGGTTAAGGAGGCTCGTCGCCGCCTCCTTAACAATCCTGGCTCCCGGCTGGAAAATTGTCGCTTCGCGATACCCTCCGCTTATTCCTTCAGGCTACCGGGCCGGGCACGACTCAGCATCCCTGCTTCGCGCGCCCTGAACCCGCATCCCTGCGGGTTCTCCCGGCCTTACGGAAACGCGTCGGCAATTTTCAGCCGGACCTATCCATACCTGACCATCTCCACGGTTTGCTTTTTTTTACAGCGAAGTGAATTTAGCTGAAAGGCAGAGAATTGAAGCGATGGCATTGGTCCGGCGTGAAAATCGATGAGGCGTTGGCGGCTGACCGGGGCCGCCCGCAGGGAAGCGGGCGGAGGGGACGGCCTGCATGGATGCAGGCTCGACCCCGACCCGACAGGCAGACGGCATAAGACGAATGAACCACGAAGTGGCGATTTTCCTTGCCGGGAGCCAGGGTTGCAAGGGAGGCGGCGGTGAGCCTCCCTTGCACGTTCACGTGTACTGCGGTTTCAGAGAATCACTGAATACAAAGTGAACGTAACATTTCTCAGAGTATCAGGCCTTCCTGACCCCCTTACTGTACGGGTGTAATTCTGCGCGGGCGACGCGGTGGACGTGGCTTTTCGCCAGCCGGTTTGCCTTCTGCGCTACGGGGTTTGCCCTTCGACGCGCCACCGTCCTGACGACGCGGCTGCTGAGCACGACCTGCGCCCTGCCCTTGTCCCTGACCACGGCCCCGACCGCCACCACCGCTACGCTGCTGACGACCATTCTGGATCGGCTCAGCTTTGATCGAGGGATCCGGCTCATAGCCCGGCGTGGTAATACGTGGGATCTCTTTTTTCAGCAGTTTTTCAATGTCACGCAGCAGTTTGTGTTCATCAACACAAACCAGCGACAGCGCTTCCCCCGTCGCCGCAGCACGACCGGTACGACCGATACGATGCACATAATCTTCCGGAACGTTCGGCAGCTCGTAGTTCACCACGTGCGGCAGTTCTTCGATGTCCAGACCACGCGCCGCAATGTCAGTCGCCACCAGCACGCGGATATCGCCTGATTTGAAATCCGCCAACGCACGGGTACGCGCCCCCTGGCTCTTGTTACCGTGGATCGCTGCGCTGCGGATACCATCTTTGTTGAGCTGTTCCGCCAGGTGATTGGCGCCGTGTTTGGTGCGGGTAAAGACCAGTACCTGCTGCCAGTTGCCCTGACCGATCATCTGCGACAACAGTTCGCGCTTGCGTTTCTTATCGACAAAATGGACGTGCTGCGTCACCTGCTCAGACGCCGTGTTGCGACGCGCCACTTCAATTTCCAGTGGGTTATGCAACAGCTTTTCGGCCAGCGCTTTGATCTCATCAGAGAACGTCGCGGAAAACAGCAGGTTCTGACGCTTCGCCGGCAGTTTCGCTAACACGCGGCGAATATCGTGAATAAAGCCCATATCCAGCATACGGTCCGCTTCATCCAGCACCAGAATCTCAATCTGGTCCAGCTTCACCGCGTTCTGGTGTTCCAGGTCCAGCAAGCGGCCCGGCGTTGCCACCAACACATCGACGCCACCGCGCAGTTTCATCATCTGCGGGTTAATACTCACGCCGCCAAAAACCACCAGCGAGCGAATGTTCAGATACTTGCTGTAATCACGGACGTTTTCACCAATCTGCGCCGCCAGCTCACGCGTTGGCGTCAGGATCAGCGCACGCACCGGGCGACGCCCTTTGCCATGCGGCTGTTTGGTAATAAGGTGCTGTAACAGCGGCAGCGTAAAGCCCGCCGTTTTACCGGTACCGGTCTGCGCACTCGCCATCAGGTCGCGACCTTCCAGCACGGCAGGGATCGCCTGTTGCTGAATAGGGGTAGGTTCACGGTAACCCTGCTCGGCAATGGCGCGCAGAATATCAGGATTTAAACCCAGGGAATCAAAAGACATAACTACTCCGAACCGCCCCGACCGTTCCCGGTGTCGTTTTCAGGGAGATGCATACAATTTGGGAATGACAAAAACCACAATGTCATGAAGGGGCGGAGTGTAGCAGTTTTTATGACACACCGCATAAATTATCCCGGTCACTGGAAAAGACAAAATAAACGACCAGACTGGACAAGGAGAATATTCAGTCATAATCTTAATCAATCGATTGATTAAGAATTAGGTCGCGTGATGAATACACCCACCATGACCACGAAAGGTGAACAGGCCAAAAGCCAGCTGATTGCCGCCGCACTGGCACAGTTTGGCGAGTATGGCCTGCATGCCACCACCCGCGACATTGCCGCGCAGGCCGGACAAAATATTGCCGCCATTACCTACTATTTTGGCTCAAAAGAGGATTTATACCTCGCCTGCGCCCAGTGGATTGCCGATTTTATTGGCGGGCAGTTTCGGCCACACGCGGAAGAAGCCGAACGCTTATTCGCCGAGCCCCATCCCGACCGTGCGGCCATGCGCGAGCTGATTCTGCGTGCCTGCAAAAACATGATCATGCTGTTGACCCAGGAGGACACCGTCAATCTGAGCAAATTTATCTCGCGTGAACAGCTCTCCCCTACCGCGGCTTATCAACGGGTGCACGAGCAGGTTATTGAGCCTCTGCACAGTCATCTCACTCGTCTTATCGCCGCGTATACCGGCTGCGACGCCAGCGATACGCGCATGATTCTGCATACCCACGCGCTGCTCGGCGAAGTGCTGGCATTCCGTCTTGGTAAAGAAACCATTTTGTTACGTACCGGCTGGTCGCAGTTTGATGAAGAAAAAACTGCACTGATTACGCAGACCGTGACCTGTCATATCGATCTTATTCTGCAAGGGTTATCGCAAAGGAGTCTGGAGTGATGAAAAAACCTGTCGTTATCGGGCTGGTGATTGCGGCACTGCTCGCCGTGATTGCGGGTGGTACATGGTGGTATCAAAGCCGACAGGATAACGGACTGACGCTCTACGGCAACGTGGACATCCGTACCGTTAACCTCAGCTTTCGCGTCGGAGGCCGACTCGCGTCGCTGGCGGTGGATGAAGGGGATACCATTAAAACGGGACAGGTGCTGGGTGAACTGGATCATGCTCCCTATGAGAACGCCCTGATGCAGGCAAAAGCAGGCGTTTCCGTCGCCCAGGCCCAGTACGATTTGATGCTGGCGGGCTATCGTCAGGAAGAGATTGCGCAGGCGGCAGCAGCGGTGAAACAGGCCCAGGCTGCCTATGATTACGCGCAGAATTTCTACAACCGTCAGCAGGGATTGTGGAAAAGCCGCACTATTTCCGCTAACGATCTGGAAAACGCCCGTTCTTCCCGCGACCAGGCGCTGGCCACGTTGAAATCCGCGCAGGACAAACTGAATCAGTACCGTTCCGGTAATCGCGAACAGGATATCGCCCAGGCGAAAGCCAGCCTTGAACAGGCACAAGCGCAGTTGGCACAGGCGGAACTCGATCTCCATGACACCACGCTTATCGCCCCCTCGAACGGCACGCTGCTAACTCGTGCGGTCGAACCTGGCAGCATGCTCAGCGCAGGAGGCACCGTGCTGACGCTCTCTCTCACCCGACCAGTCTGGGTGCGCGCCTACGTCGACGAACGTCATCTTTCTCAGGCACAGCCGGGACGCGAAATCCTGCTGTATACCGATGGACGTCCCGACAAGCCTTATCACGGTAAAATCGGCTTTGTCTCTCCGACGGCAGAATTCACGCCGAAAACGGTAGAGACACCGGACCTGCGTACCGATCTGGTTTACCGTCTGCGCATTGTGGTCACCGATGCCGACGACGCGCTGCGCCAGGGCATGCCGGTGACGGTGAAGTTCGGCAACGAGGCTGGACATGAATGACGCCGTCATCACGCTGAGCGGGGTGACTAAGCGTTTTTCCGGACTGGAAAAGCCGGCGGTCGCCCCACTCGATTGTACGATTCACGCCGGGTATGTAACCGGTCTGGTGGGGCCGGATGGCGCCGGGAAAACCACGCTGATGCGAATGCTGGCGGGCTTGCTGAAGCCGGATGGCGGTAGCGCAACGGTGATTGGCTTTGATCCAATCAAAAACGACAGCGCGCTACATGCTGTGCTCGGTTACATGCCGCAGAAATTCGGTCTGTATGAGGATCTCACTGTAATGGAGAACCTCAATCTGTACGCGGATTTACGCAGCGTGACGGGCGAGGTGCGGGAAAAAACCTTTGCCCGTCTGCTGGAATTTACCTCACTCGGCCCGTTTACCGGACGTCTGGCGGGAAAACTGTCCGGCGGGATGAAACAGAAGCTGGGGCTGGCCTGTACGCTGGTCGGCGAACCCAAAGTGCTGCTGCTGGATGAACCTGGCGTCGGCGTCGACCCCATCTCACGTCGCGAACTGTGGCAGATGGTGCACGAACTGGCGGGAGACGGGATGCTGATCCTGTGGAGCACCTCCTATCTGGATGAAGCCGAACAGTGTCGGGACGTGCTGCTGATGAACGAAGGCGAACTGCTGTATCAGGGGGAGCCGACCCAACTGACACAAACCATGGCGGGACGCAGTTTTTTGATGCACAGCCCGCAGGAAAACAACCGGAAACTGCTCCAGCGGGCGTTAAAACTGCCGCAGGTTAGCGACGGCATGATTCAGGGGAAATCGGTGCGTCTGATCCTGAAAAAAGAGGCCACAGCGGACGACATTCGCCATGGCAACGACATGCCGGAACTCGACATCAGCGAGACTGCGCCACGCTTCGAAGATGCGTTTATCGATCTGCTGGGCGGTGCCGCGACCTCTGAATCGCCGCTGGGCGCCATTTTGCATACCGTAGAGGGAACGCCAGGCGAAACGGTGATTGAAGCGAAAGCGCTGACCAAGAAATTCGGCGATTTTGCCGCCACTGACCACGTTGATTTTGCCGTCCAGCGCGGAGAAATTTTTGGCCTGCTGGGCCCCAACGGCGCGGGAAAATCGACAACCTTTAAAATGATGTGCGGCCTGCTGGTGCCCACGTCCGGGAAAGCGTTGGTGTTGGACATGGATCTGAAGGTCAGCTCCGGCAAAGCTCGCCAGCATCTTGGCTATATGGCGCAAAAGTTCTCGCTCTACGGCAACCTGACGGTGGAGCAAAACCTGCGCTTTTTCTCCGGCGTTTATGGTCTGCGGGGACGCGCGCAGAACGAAAAAATCGCCCGCATGAGCGAGGCGTTTGGTCTGAAGAGCATCGCTTCGCATGCCACCGACGAACTGCCGCTGGGCTTTAAGCAGCGTCTGGCGCTGGCCTGTTCGCTGATGCATGAACCGGACATTCTGTTTCTTGACGAGCCCACTTCTGGTGTCGATCCCCTCACCCGCCGAGAGTTCTGGCTGCATATCAACAGCATGGTGGAAAAAGGCGTGACGGTGATGGTGACGACCCACTTTATGGACGAAGCGGAATACTGCGACCGCATCGGACTGGTCTATCGCGGGAAACTGATTGCCAGCGGTACGCCGGACGATCTGAAAGCGCAGGCCGCCGATGACGACACGCCGGACCCGACCATGGAGCAGGCTTTTATCCGGCTAATTAACGACTGGGATAAGGAGCATGCCAATGCGTAACCGCCTTCTCTCCTGGCGTCGCGTACGGGCGCTGTGCGTCAAAGAGACGCGGCAGATTGTCCGCGATCCCAGTAGCTGGCTGATCGCCGTGGTGATCCCACTGCTGCTGCTGTTTATTTTTGGCTACGGCATTAACCTTGACTCCAGCAAGTTGCGGGTGGGGATCCTGCTTGAGCAGCAAAGCGAAGAGGCGCTGGACTTTACCCATGCGATGACCGGCTCACCGTACATCGACGCCACCATCAGCGATAACCGCCAGGCGCTGATTGAAAAGATGCAGGCCGGACGTATTCGCGGTCTGGTGGTCATTCCGGTCGATTTCGCCCAGCAGATGGCGCGCGCCAACGACACCGCACCCATTCAGGTAATCACCGACGGCAGTGAACCCAATACCGCCAACTTCGTGCAGGGCTATGTGGAAGGGATCTGGCAAATCTGGCAGATGCAGCGAGCGGAAGATCGCGGGGAAACGTTTGAACCACTGATTGAGGTGCAAACCCGCTACTGGTTTAACCCGGCGGCAATCAGCCAGCATTTTATTATCCCGGGCGCAGTGACCATTATCATGACGGTGATCGGCGCGATCCTCACCTCGCTGGTGGTGGCGCGCGAATGGGAACGCGGGACCATGGAAGCGTTGCTCTCCACGGAAGTGACGCGCGCAGAGCTGCTGCTGTGCAAGCTCATCCCCTACTACTTCCTCGGCATGCTGGCGATGCTGCTGTGTATGCTGGTGTCGGTGTTTATTCTCGGCGTCCCGTATCGCGGATCGCTTCTGCTGCTGTTTTTCATCACCAGCCTGTTTTTGCTCAGCACGCTGGGGATGGGACTTCTGATCTCCACCATCACCCGCAACCAGTTTAATGCCGCCCAGGTGGCGCTTAACGCCGCCTTTTTGCCGTCGATTATGCTGTCAGGCTTTATTTTTCAAATAGACAGTATGCCTGCGGTGATCCGCGCGGTGACCTATATTATTCCGGCGCGCTACTTCGTCAGCACCCTGCAAAGCCTGTTTCTCGCCGGTAATATCCCGGTGGTGCTGGTGGTCAACGTGCTGTTTTTGATCGCCTCAGCGGTGATGTTTATTGGTCTGACGTGGCTGAAAACCAAACGTCGGCTGGATTAGGGAGACGCGTATGTTTCATCGCTTATGGACGTTAATCCGCAAAGAATTGCAGTCGCTGCTGCGCGAACCGCAGACCCGCGCGATTTTAATTTTGCCGGTACTGATTCAGGTGCTTTTGTTTCCCTTTGCCGCAACGCTGGAAGTGACTAACGCCACCATCGCCATCTATAACGAAGACAACGGCAAGCATTCGGTGGAGCTGACCCAACGCTTTGCCCGTGCCAAAGCCTTTACCCACATCCTGCTACTGAAAAGCCCGCAGGAAATTCAGCCCACAATCGATACGCAAAAAGCGCTGCTGCTGGTGCGCTTTCCGGCGGATTTCTCGCGCAATCTGGATACCTTTCAGTCTGCGCCCATGCAGTTAATACTTGATGGTCGTAACTCGAACAGCGCGCAGATCGCCGCCAACTATCTCCAGCAAATCGTGAAGAACTATCAGCAGGAGTTGATGGAGGGCAAGCCGAAGCCGAACAACAGCGAGCTGGTGGTGCGCAACTGGTACAACCCTAACCTCGACTACAAATGGTTTGTGGTGCCGTCACTGATCGCGATGATCACCACCATTGGCGTGATGATCGTTACCTCGCTGTCTGTCGCGCGCGAGCGCGAACAGGGCACGCTGGATCAGCTGTTGGTCTCCCCGCTCACCACCTGGCAAATATTTATCGGTAAAGCGGTTCCTGCACTGATTGTCGCCACCGGCCAGGCCTCTATCGTGCTGGCAATCGGTATCTGGGCGTATCAGATCCCGTTTGCCGGGTCGCTGGCGCTGTTTTACTTCACGATGGTGATTTACGGGCTGTCGCTGGTGGGATTTGGCCTGTTGATCTCCTCACTCTGCTCCACGCAGCAGCAGGCGTTTATCGGCGTATTCGTCTTTATGATGCCGGCAATTTTACTGTCGGGCTACGTCTCTCCGGTCGAGAACATGCCGGTCTGGTTACAGAATCTGACATGGATAAACCCGATCCGTCATTTCACGGATATCACCAAGCAGATCTATTTGAAAGATGCGAGTTTGCAGATTGTCTGGGGAAGCTTGTGGCCGCTACTGGTGATAGCGGCCACAACGGGATCAGCGGCGTATGCGATGTTTAGACGCAAAATCATGTAACTTTTTGTCTTTCGCCAGCAGCGAAACCACAGCGGGTCCGGCCAGGATTGCCAGTCCCGCTAACGCCAACAAGACGTTGTTTTGTAAAACCCGGGACAGCAGCCACAACGCAATCAGCGACGCGCCGAAATACCAGGTGGTGGTGAGTTCTTCCAGCACGTCGGCGACTTCGCGCCAGCGCTGCTCGTGATGACGCTGTAACGCCAGCATCAGTAATACGGTCACGCCATACACTACGCATAATCCCAGGCCAACGTGCACCAGCGTGCCACTCTTCCAGCCTACGACCAACAACGCCACGACCAGTAAATGCAACATAATCTGCCAGCAACTTAACCCCGTTGCGACACGAACTCGTTGTTGCCACCTCATGGCTTTTCTCCTGAAGGATTTTTCTCTAATGACTCAGAGTACCGCACTTTACGGAAAATTCCGTAACACCGCACCTTTTTGTGACGACGACTACACTATTTCAATCAGAAGAGTGACGCCAACAGGAGAAAAATGACTCAATCGACACGAAATTTTTCATTCACCGTGCTCACCATCAATACGCATAAAGGCTTTACCGCCTTTAACAAGCGCTTCATTTTACCGGAACTGCGTGATGCCGTTCGTACGGTTGGCGCCGACATTGTCTGCCTGCAGGAGGTGATGGGCGCGCACGAAGTGCATCCACTGCACGTCGAAAACTGGCCGGATACCACGCACTACGAATTTCTCGCCGACACGATGTGGAGTGACTACGCTTACGGGCGTAACGCCGTCTACCCGCAAGGGCATCATGGCAACGCGGTGCTGTCACGCTATCCTATTGAACATTATGAAAATCGTGATGTTTCGGTCGGCAGCAGTGAAAAGCGCGGCGTGCTCTATTGCCGTATTGTTCCGCCGCAACTCGGGAAACCGATTCATGTGATGAGTGTTCACCTCGGCCTGCGTGAAGCTCACCGGCAGGCGCAACTTACCCTGCTGACAGACTGGGTCAACGCCCTGCCCGACGGTGAACCGGTGGTGGTGGCCGGTGATTTCAACGACTGGCGGCAAAAGGCAAACCATTCCTTAAAAGCCGCGGGCCTGGAGGAAATTTTCACCCGCGCCCGCGGCCGCCCGGCACGGACCTTTCCTGTCAGCCTGCCGCTGCTGCGCCTTGATCGTATTTACGTGAAAAATGCCAATGCCAGTTCGCCGACAGCGCTACCGCTGCGCAACTGGCGGCATCTCTCTGACCATGCCCCCCTTAGCGCGGAGATCCATCTATGAAATGTGGCTGGCGTGAAGGTAATCAGATCCAGTTACTGGAAAACGGCGACCAGTATTATCCCGCTGTGTTTGCGGCAATAGCCGATGCGCAGCAAAGAATTATTCTCGAAACTTTCATCTGGTTTGAAGATGAGGTAGGAAAACAGCTTCATGCGGCTCTGCTGGCCGCAGCAAAACGCGGCGTGAAGGCGGAAGTACTGCTGGACGGCTACGGCTCACCGGACCTGAGCGATGCATTCGTTGGCGAACTGACCTCGGCAGGCGTGGTGTTTCGTTATTACGATCCGCGTCCCCGGATCTTTGGTATGCGCACCAACGTCTTTCGCCGTATGCATCGCAAGATTGTGGTGATAGACGACCGGGTGGCGTTTATCGGCGGGATCAACTATTCCGATGAACATATGTCCGACTATGGCCCGGAAGCCAAGCAGGACTACGCGGTACGCGTGGAAGGACCTGTCGTCGCCGATATACTGCAGTTTGAAGTGGAAAACCTTCCCGGGCAGAGTGCAGTACGCCGCTGGTGGCGCCGTCATCACCGTGCTGAAGAGAACCGCCAGCCCGGCGAGGCGCAGGCGCTGTTCGTCTGGCGCGACAACGACGAGCACCGCGACGATATCGAACGTCACTACCTTAAAATGCTCACCCAGGCACGGCGGGAAGTGATTATCGCCAACGCCTACTTCTTTCCCGGTTACCGGTTACTGCACGCCATGCGCAAAGCCGCCCGCCGCGGCGTGCGCGTCAAACTGATCGTGCAGGGGGAGCCGGATATGCCAATTGTGAAGGTCGGAGCCCGTCTGCTGTACAACTATCTGGTGAAAGGCGATGTCCAGGTTTACGAATATCGCCGCAAGCCACTGCATGGCAAAGTGGCGCTGATGGATGACCACTGGGCGACGGTCGGCTCCAGCAATCTCGACCCGCTCAGCCTGTCGCTTAATCTGGAAGCCAACCTGATCGTGCACGATCGCCAGTTCAACCAGACGCTGCGCGACAACCTTAACGCGATCATTGCCGAAGACTGTAAGCTGGTCGATGAGTCGATGCTGCCGAGACGCACCTGGTGGAACCTGACCAAAAGCGTGCTGGCGTTCCACTTCTTACGTCACTTCCCGGCGCTGGTCGGCTGGCTTCCGGCGCATACTCCCCATCTCGCGCAGGTTGATCCGCCAGCCCAGCCCGAGATGGAAACGCAGGATCGGGTAGAAGTACAGAACACAGGAGCCAAACCCTGATGGCAAAATCACATCCGCGCTGGCGGCTGGCAAAAAAGATCCTCACCTGGCTGTTTTTTATCGCCGTGATTGTGCTGCTGGTGGTCTACGCCAAAAAGGTGAACTGGGAAGACGTCTGGACGGTGATCCGTGACTACAACCGGGTTGCGTTGCTGAGCGCCGTCGGGCTGGTGATCCTCAGCTATCTGCTCTATGGCTGCTATGACCTGTTGGGCCGCGCCTATTGCGGTCACAAGCTGGCAAAGCGGCAAGTGATGCTGGTGTCGTTTATTTGCTATGCATTTAACCTGACGCTCAGTACCTGGGTCGGCGGCATCGGTATGCGCTACCGGCTCTATTCCCGCCTCGGCCTGCCGGGTGGCACCATCACCCGTATCTTCTCTCTTAGCATCACCACCAACTGGCTGGGCTATATTTTGCTTGGCGGGATCATCTTCACCTTTGGCGTGGTGCAACTGCCTGCCCACTGGTATATCGACGAGGGCACGCTGCGTATTCTCGGCGTGGTGCTGCTGTTAATCATCGCTATTTATCTGTGGTTCTGCGCTTTCGCAAAACACCGTCATATGACGATCAAAGGGCAGAAACTGGTGCTACCGTCGTGGAAATTTGCGCTGGCCCAGATGGCCATCTCCAGCGCCAACTGGATGGTGATGGGGGCGATTATCTGGTTGCTACTGGGCCAGGAGGTGAATTATTTCTTCGTGCTGGGCGTGCTGCTGGTCAGCAGTATCGCGGGAGTGATTGTCCACATTCCGGCGGGAATTGGCGTTCTGGAAGCGGTGTTTATCGCGCTGCTGGCGGGGGAAGACACGTCGCAAGGCGCGATTATTGCCGCCCTGCTCGCCTACCGCGTGCTGTATTACTTTATTCCCTTATTGCTGGCGCTGATCTGCTATCTGGTGCTGGAGAGTCGGGCGAAGAAGCTGCGGGCGAAGAACGAGAAGGCGATGGCGAAGTAATACCTCGTCACCGCCCTCGGCATCATTTCGTAGGCCGGATAAGGCGTAGCCGCCATCCGGCACAACGAACTCAACGGCGATTGCCTAAAATACGCAGCAGCATCAGGAACAGGTTGATAAAGTCCAGATACAGCGTCAGCGCACCGAGAATCGAATATTTACGCAGGTTAGAACTGTCGCGCACATCGATTTGCTCGCCAATGTTCTTCAGCTTCTGGGTGTCATAGGCGGTCAGCCCAACAAACACCACCACGCCAATATAGGTCACCGCCCACATCAGCGCCTCGCTTTTCAGCCAGAAGTTCACCAGTGAGGCCAGGATGATGCCAATCAGCGCCATAAACAGCATGTTGCCCCAGCCGCTCAGATCGCGCTTCGTGGTGTATCCCCACAGGCTCATCACTCCAAACATCCCGCCGGTCACCACGAAGGTGCTGGCGATGGAGGAGTAGGTGTAGACGATAAAAATACTGGAAAGTGTGAGCCCGGTTAGCGCCGAATAGAGCATAAACAGCGTCGTCGCCATACCTGCACTGAGTTTATGCACCAACCCAGACAGCACAAAGACCAGCGCCAGTTGGGCGATGATTAAACCGAAGAACGTAATTTTGCTGGAAAAAACGAACATCATGACGGCTGGCGTATTCGCCGCATACCACGCAATAAACGCGGTAAGCAGCAACCCGACCGTCATCCAGCCGTATACCTGCGCCATATAGGTTTGCAGGCCGGAACGTGCCTGCACGATTGATTCGGATCGTGGAAATCGGTCCATGATAATCTCCTGATTGAAAGTGACCACTCTGGATAAGCGTATCACAATTTCTTGCTACCAGCGTTTAGCCGCCTGCCGATCGCTGTCACGGGCTTCCACCCAGCGCTCGCCTTCCGGCGTGGCTTCACGCTTCCAGAACGGCGCACGCGTCTTTAGATAGTCCATGATGAACTGACCGGCCTCAAACGCACTGCTACGGTGCGAACTGGTGACGCCAACAAAGACGATTTCATCGCCCGGCCACAGTTCGCCAATCCGGTGAATCACCGTGATGCGTCCCAGCGGCCAGCGCACCCGCGCCTCATCGACAATCTCCGCCAGCGCTTTTTCCGTCATCCCCGGATAGTGCTCCAGCGTAAGCGCCTTCACGCTGTCGCCGAGATTATGGTTGCGCACTTTACCAGTAAAGGTCACCACCGCACCGTCTTCGTCGCGTGCCGCCAGCCAGGGATACTCGTCCCCCACGCTGAACGGCGCAGGCCCGACCACAATTTTCGTTTCAGCCATCTCAGCCTCCCGTCACCGGGGGAAAGAAAGCCACTTCATCACCCGCCGTCAGCGGATGATCAAAGCTCACCAGCGTCTGGTTTACCGCCGCCAGCAGCTTGCCGTCTTCCAGCGCCAGCGCCCAACGGTTGCTGTTAGTCGCCAGATGCTGACGCAGCGCTTCCACTGTCGGGAAATCTGCCGCGACGTCCAGCGTATCCGTACCAACCAGTTCGCGAACCTGAGCAAAGAACAAAACCTTAATCATTCGAATCCGCCTTAAAATCGCCAGACTTGCCGCCGCTTTTCGCCAGCAGGCGCACCGGGCCAATCACCATGTCTTTTTGCACCGCTTTGCACATGTCGTAAATGGTCAACGCGGCGACGGACGCCGCCGTCAGCGCTTCCATTTCCACCCCGGTTTTGCCGGTAAGACGACACAACGATTCAACACGGACACGGTTGTGTTCCGGCTGTGCATGGAGCTGGACTTCCACTTTGCTCAACAGCAACGGATGGCACAGCGGGATGAGCTCCCAGGTGCGCTTTGCTGCCTGAATCCCGGCGATACGCGCGGTGGCGAACACATCGCCCTTATGGTGGCTGCCGTCGATAATCATGGCCAGTGTTTCGCTGCGCATGGTGACAAAGGCTTCGGCGCGCGCTTCGCGTACGGTCTCCGCTTTTGTGGAGACATCCACCATGTGCGCTTCACCGGCGGCGTTTATGTGAGTCAGTTGCGACATACTTATTATTTCTTCAAATGTGGGTGAAAATTACAAGGACGCGTACGGGCATCAAGTTGCGGCGCGATGATATTGTCCCACGCCGTGCGGCAGGCTTTGGTGGAACCCGGCATCGCAAAAATTAGCGTTTTGTTGGCCACGCCCGCCACTGCGCGCGACTGCAGCGTGGCCGTGCCGATCTCTTCAAATGACAGCATACGAAACACTTCACCAAAGCCTTCCACTTCGCGATCAAACAGCGGCAGCAGCGCTTCCGGTGCCTGGTCGCCTTCAGTCAGGCCCGTGCCGCCGGTGATCAACACCACCTGCACCTCATCACTGGCAATCCATGCTGACACCTGCGCGCGAATGGCGTAACGGTTCTCTTTGACAATTGCTTTATCGATAACCTGATGTCCCGCTTCCTGCGCGGAATCCCGCAGAAAATGACCAGAGGTATCGTCCTCTTCGCCACGGCGATTCGATACTGTCAGAATAGCAATGCGGGTCGGGATAAATTCAGCGCTTACCTGACTCATGGAATACTCCTTGTTCAAGCGGCGTTAACCGCCGATGTATGAGAGGTTCTGGGTAATACCGGTGTTGTTCTGGTGCAGGAAATGGGTCTGCTTTTTCTCACGCAACGCAAGCGAGATACGCGCTTCGAGCGCGTCTTGTTGCCCATCGTCTTCCAGCAAATCACGCAGGCTGACGCCACCCTCGCCGAACAGGCAGAGATGAAGTTTACCCACGGAGGAGACGCGCAGACGGTTGCAGGTGGCGCAGAAATCTTTTTCGTACGGCATGATGAGGCCGATTTCACCCTCATAATCGGGGTGACAGAACACCTGCGCCGGGCCGTCACTGCGCTGGCGTAGCTGGTGGATCCAGCCGCGACGCAACAGTTCGTCACGCAACACCTGACCGGAGATGTGGTGTTTACGGAACAGTTCGCTGCCCTCACCCGTCTCCATCAGTTCGATGAAACGCAGTTGAATGGGACGCGTCTGGATCCAGCCAAGAAAAGTATCGAGCTGATGATGATTCACATCGCGCATTAGCACGGTGTTGACTTTAACTTTTGCAAA
Source organism: Citrobacter sp. Ca225 (assembly GCF_030337175.1). Taxonomy (NCBI): domain Bacteria; kingdom Pseudomonadati; phylum Pseudomonadota; class Gammaproteobacteria; order Enterobacterales; family Enterobacteriaceae; genus Citrobacter; species Citrobacter sp. Ca225. The sequence goes on from NZ_JAOWCD010000099.1 coordinate 155,113, forward strand.
ACCGGCATCAAACGCGGCGTCGATGCCCGCCATCACCTGCTGGAATTTATCCTGCCCGGTAATCGCGTGGAACTGACGCGCATCAAGGCTATCAACGCTGACGTTAATGCCGGTCAAACCCGCATCGCGCCAGTGGGCGGCATCACGCGCCAGACGGTAGCCGTTGGTGGTCACCGCCAGTTGACGAATCGCCTCGTTTTCACGCACGGCGGCAATGATGTCGGTAAAATCACGACGCAGAGAAGGTTCGCCACCGGTCAGGCGCACTTTTTCGGTGCCCAGGTTAGCAAAGGCGCGAGTCACCCGACGAATTTCATCGACGGAGAGAAAACCTTTATTGGTGACGCCGCCGGGCTTGTAGCCATCCGGCAGACAGTATGTGCAACGAAAGTTACACACATCGGTAATCGACAGACGCAAATAGTAAAACTTGCGCGCGAAAGCATCGGTCAGTTGTGTGGCCATGTACACCTTTCCAAATACGGGAGGCGAAGTCATTTCTTCCTGCGCCCTGGTGGCAATGCGTTTGCGTTGTCACGGCCAAAGCACCGTATCATTTGACCCAGGTGCAGAGGCTAGAGTGTTAACTGTGGTTATGGCGATACTAGCGTGTAAACGAACATAATGCTATTTACACTTAACGATGTATAATCATATATATAGCGCCATGATCGTGCCATTTCGTTACAGAATAAGCAAAAATAGCACTTTTGCATTGATGTACATCATTTCGCTGTCAGGCATTCGCCCCCCTAAAGGAGTAGTGCGGCAGAATTTATTTTCTCAACTTGCCGTTAGCGAATTGCTGAAAAGCCCCTGTTTGCGCTACTGTAGCGCGGTAAATCTGACTTCAGGAACTTTTATGCGCAATCGTACGCTGGCTGACCTGGATCGTGTCGTGGCTCTCGGCGGAGGGCATGGATTAGGACGCGTTCTCTCTTCCCTCTCCTCCCTGGGTTCACGCCTCACCGGTATCGTGACCACCACCGATAACGGCGGTTCGACGGGGCGTATTCGCCGCTCGGAAGGGGGAATCGCCTGGGGCGATATGCGCAACTGTCTCAATCAGTTGATTACCGAACCGAGCGTCGCTTCCGCGATGTTTGAATACCGTTTTGGCGGTAATGGTGAACTTTCAGGCCATAACCTCGGAAATCTGATGTTAAAGGCGCTCGACCACCTGAGCGTGCGGCCTCTGGAAGCCATCAACTTAATTCGTAATCTGCTGAAAGTGGACGCACATTTAATCCCCATGTCAGAGCTGCCAGTTGACCTGATGGCGATCGACGATCAGGGGCATGAAGTGTACGGCGAAGTGAATATTGATCAGCTCACCTCGCCCTTGCAGGAACTGATGCTGTCACCGAAGGTCCCCACCACCCGGGAAGCGGTGCAGGCGATTAACGATGCCGACCTGATTATTATCGGTCCGGGCAGTTTTTACACCAGCCTGATGCCAATCCTGCTGCTGGAGGATCTCGCACAGGCGCTGCGCCGTACGCAGGCGCCGATGGTCTACATCGGCAATCTGGGCCGGGAATTGAGCATCCCCGCCGCAAGCCTGACGCTTATCGATAAGCTCACCATTATGGAGCAGTATGTCGGCAAAAGAGTCGTTGATGCGGTTATCGTGGGGCCGAAGGTAGATGTCTCTGCGGTCAGCGACCGGGTGGTGATTCAGGAAGTGCTGGAGGCCAGCGATATTCCCTATCGCCATGACCGCCAGTTATTGCACAGCGCGCTGGAGAAAGCCGTACAGGCGCTGCGGTAAAGGGTTTATTGCCTGATGGCGCTACGTTCACCAGGCCTGCTTATCTACTCTGCAAACTACCAGTGAACAGGCCGGATAAGGTGGTTACACCGCCATCCGGCAATCTCTCACGACGCAGCAATAAACAGTTCACGCAGCTGATGCAGTTGATCGCGGATCTGCGCGGCCTCTTCGAATTCCAGGTTCTGCGCATGCTGCATCATCTGCCCTTCGAGCTCGTGAATCTTCTGTTGCAACGCTTTTGGCGTCATGTCCAGTTCCACCACATCCGATTGCGCTGCGGAACGCGATTTGCCTCGGCCCTTCGCTTTGGTTTTCGCAATGTTCTGCCCCAGCGCCAGAATATCGACCACTTTTTTATTCAGGCCCTGCGGAGTAATGCCGTGTTCTTCATTGTACTGCTGCTGTTTCTCGCGACGACGCTCGGTTTCGCCAATCGCCTTCGCCATTGAGGCCGTAATTTTGTCACCGTAAAGAATCGCCTTCCCGTTGATGTTACGCGCCGCACGACCGATGGTCTGTATCAGCGAACGTTCGGAACGCAGGAACCCTTCCTTGTCGGCGTCGAGAATCGCCACCAGCGACACCTCAGGCATATCGAGACCTTCGCGCAACAGGTTGATCCCCACCAGCACATCAAACTCGCCCAGACGCAGATCACGAATGATCTCCATACGCTCAACGGTATCGATGTCCGAGTGCAGGTAACGCACCCGCTCACCGTGTTCTTCCAGATACTCGGTGAGATCTTCCGCCATACGCTTGGTGAGCGTGGTAACCAGCACGCGCTCGTTGATCTCTGCGCGCTTGCGGATTTCAGAGAGCAGATCGTCCACCTGCGTTGCCACCGGTCGCACTTCAATGACCGGATCCAGCAACCCTGTCGGACGCACCACTTGATCAACCACTTCTCCGCCCGATTTCTCCAGCTCGTAATTGCCCGGCGTCGCAGACACATATATGGTCTGCGGAGCCAGCGCTTCAAACTCTTCGAACTTTAACGGACGGTTATCCAGCGCCGATGGCAAACGGAAACCGTACTCCACCAGCGTCTCTTTACGCGCCCGATCGCCACGATACATCCCGCCAATCTGCGGGATGGTGACGTGGGATTCATCCACCACCAGCAAACCGTCAGCGGGCAGATAGTCAAACAGGGTCGGCGGCGGCTCACCCGGCCCGCGTCCTGACAGAAAGCGCGAGTAGTTTTCGATCCCCGAGCAGTAACCCAGCTCGTTCATCATTTCCAGATCAAACTGGGTACGCTGACTCAGGCGTTGCTCTTCCAGCAGTTTGTCGTTGGCGAGCAGGATTTTGCGACGTTCAGCCAGTTCGACTTTGATCTCTTCCATCGCCTGCACAATGCGCTCACGGGGGGTCACGTAGTGCGTTTTGGGGTAGATGGTGTAGCGCGAAATAGTGGATTCCACCTGCCCGGTCAGCGGGTCAAACAGCGACAGACGCTCCACCTCTTCATCAAACAGCTCCACACGCAGCGCGATGTCGTCAGACTCCGCCGGGAAGATGTCAATCACCTCACCGCGCACGCGGAAAGTCCCGCGCTGGAACGCCTGATCGTTACGGGTATATTGCAGTTCAGCCAGTCGCCGCAGAATGGCGCGCTGATCGATAATCATGCCCACCGTCAGGTGCAGCATCATCTTCAGATATAAATCGGGATCGCCCAGACCATAGATGGCAGAAACGGAGGCCACGACGATCACGTCACGACGCTCCAGCAACGCTTTGGTGGCCGACAGACGCATCTGCTCGATGTGTTCATTCACCGAGGCATCTTTTTCGATGAAGGTGTCTGAGCTGGGAACATACGCTTCCGGCTGATAGTAGTCGTAGTAGGAGACGAAATACTCGACGGCGTTATCCGGGAAAAACTCTTTCATTTCACCATACAGCTGCGCCGCCAGCGTTTTGTTGGGTGCCAGCACCATCGTCGGTCGCTGCAAATCCGCGATCACATTCGCAATGGTGAACGTTTTCCCCGACCCCGTTACGCCAAGTAGCGTCTGATGCGCCAGGCCGTCCTCCAGTCCCTCTTCCAGACGGCGTATCGCCTCAGGCTGATCGCCGGAAGGTTTAAATGCGGAATTCAGTTTGAACGGTTTACTCATGAGCAGCTACCTGAAGGAATGAGCGGGCAGGTGTGTAATTTTACTCGCAGAAGATAATATTGCCAGTAAAATATACTGGATGAAAAAACAGTAACGCCTCATAAAATTTGTGTTACGCATGATAAAAGCGGATCGGAGATGGCTATAATTTCACCGCTGGCAAGATATTACACTATGAAGCGGGTTTATCCCCAGACCATTGACTTCGTTAACATTGTCAAGATACGTGATGAAAGTTTTATTGCATTCAATGACCACAATATGACAGCCATTGATTTTATCTAACGCGCTGTAAATTAAAGGATATTTTATAAAGACGCCTTTCGCACCAATTCGGCTGGAAGCCGCGTAATCTCTCGCTTGCCTTGTGTTTTCTAACTCTAATACACAAGGTTATCCACAGGAATGGTGGATAACTGCCTGCAGGCCATATGGTCTGCCGCCTGGCAAATTCCCGGTCCAACCCACCAGGCAGCACATAAAAAAAAATTATCGCTAAATTTTGATTTTTATCAGCTAAAGAAGTGTCCCTGGCAGGCGAGATCTTGCTCGCAATTTCGCCTTTTACTCACCCGCGAGTAAAGCGAGATCCAGATATTGTCCTGTGGCCGCATTTTCGGCTCCCGCCGCCAGCCACGGGATTTCGCCTAACAATGGCGCAGGGATGACCCGCTTAAGCGTCGCCAGATACTCATGATGGCGTTTTCCCGGCGGCGTGACGTCATTCGCCACCCACCCGACAAGCGGAAGTCCTGCCTGCTGTACCGCCTGCGCGGTCAGCATCGCATGGTTTATACACCCCAGCTTCACGCCGACGACCAGGACCACCGGCAGGCGCTCGATCTGCACCCAATCAGCGAAGGTAAAATCCTCCGCAAGCGGGGTAAACCAGCCGCCAGCACCTTCCACCAGCAGCCACTCCGCCTGCGCGTCCAGCGCGCGCAGGCCGTCTGACATCACATCAGCACGAATTGGCCTTCCCTCATCAGCGCTGATGATATGCGGCGAGGTGGGTTCCGCGAAGGTGTAAGGATTCACCGCCGCGTAGTCCAGCGCCAGACTGCTGTTGCGCTGAAGCGCCAGGGCGTCGCTGTTGCGCAGTCCCTCTGGCGTCATGTCACTACCTGATGCGACAGGTTTATACCCGGCCGTCCGATAACCCAGACTGCGCGCCGCCTGGAGCAGCGCACAGCTGGCGACGGTTTTACCGACTTCCGTATCGGTACCGGTGACAAAATAACGTTTAGTCACGTGCAATCACTCCTGCAAAAAGATGGTAGGTCAGCAGATATTTCCCCTGCCGCTGCGGCCAGGCCAGTTGAAGCTGCTGCAACTGCGAGCGGGTTAAGACGCGCGGCTCTCGCCCCTCGTGCAAATGGGTCGCGCCGATGCCTTTCAGTGAGCGCATAGCGCTCAGGGCGTCATCAAACTCCAGCGTCAGGGAGATTGATTGATGATGCCCTTGCCAGCCGTGCATCGCTTCACACAGCGCCTCGCGGGATAAAAACCGGTTGCCGTGCGCCCGCTCATCCACCGCGCGCCAGGCCTGATGAAGCTCCGGTAGCGAATCCTGGGCCAGCGTGGTGAAAGCCACGCAGCCACCGGGGCGCACGACCCGATACAGTTCGCTCAGCGCCTGATGCAGACTGTTACACCATTGCACGGCCAGATTGCTCCAGGCCAGGTCAAACGTTGCGCTGGCTAACGGCAGTGACTCAATGTCGCCGGTGAGATAGTGATGCGCCACGTCCTGGCGACGCGCCTCGTCCAGCATGCGGGCAGAGAGATCCAGCGCGGTAACCTGACTCCCCAGCTCGCGCCAGTAGCGACTCAAACGCCCCGGCCCGCAGCCGGCATCCAGTACCTGTAAAAATGGGCGTTCCGGCAGTTGTGCCAGCAACGCGTCGGCGCTCAGGCGCTGCAATGTGGCATGCTGCTCATAGTGCGCTGCCGCACGACCAAACGCCGCCGCGATTGCCTGTTTATTCACCTGCCCCATGCAGCACCTCCAGCAATCGGTCGATATCCTCAGGCTCATGCGCCTGAGTTAAGGTCAGTCGCAGACGGGCTGTCCCGGCGGGCACGGTCGGCGGACGGATCGCCGTGACCCAACATCCCTGACGGCGCAAGGTGTCCGCCAGCTGCAATGCGCGCGCATTTTCGCCGACAATCAGCGGCTGGATGGCGCTGTGCGACTGCGCCAGCATGAAATCGGGATGGTTGATAGCCGAGCGGAAGCGCTGGATCAGCGCAGTCAGTTTCTCCCTGCGTGCGTCACCTTCCTGACTGCGAATCACCGAAAGCGACGCCTGTAACGCCATCGCCTGCGCGGGCGGCATGCTGGTGCTGTAAATCAGATGACGGGCGAACTGCAGCAAATAATCGGCAACGTTTTCAGAGCACAGAATCGCCGCACCGCTGACGCCAAAGCCTTTGCCGAATGTTACGACCAATAACTCCGGTTTTACCCGCTGCTGCCAGCAGCTCCCGCGACCCGCTTCTCCACTGACGCCAATGCCGTGGGCATCATCCACCAGTAACCAGGCATTACGCGCCTGTGCGGCCTGCTGAATGTCCACAAGCGGCGCATTGTCGCCATCCATGCTGAACACGCCTTCGGTCACCACCAGTTGACGCCCGGAACAGGGGGCGTCAAGCAGGCGCGTGAGATGCGAGGCGTCGTTATGGGTAAAACGGCGAAGCTGCGCCGGGCAAAGACTGGCCGCTTCCAGCAGCGAAGCATGGCTGAGACGGTCAGCGACAATCCGGTCATCCTTTTCCATCAGCGCGGTAATCACCGCCTGATTTGCGGCGAAACCGGAAATAAACAGTAACGCGCGCGGATAGCCCAGCCAGTCGGCCAGTTCCTCTTCCAGTTGCTGATGGGCAATGGAATAACCGCTGACGTGGCCCGAGCCGCCGCTGCCGACGCCAAATCGCTCCGCCCCCTGCTGCCAGGCGCGAAGGATATGCGGATGATGACTCAACCCCAGATAATCATTGCTGGAAAAATTGAGATAGCGCTGGTCATTCGTCTCCAGCCAGCGACCGGCTCCCTGTGCTACCACATAACGTCGGCGCAACGTATCCGCCGAACGACGCGCCGCCAGCGCATCGTCGATTTTGTGTTGCCAGGTCATACGGCAGCCGCGTTGTAGTAATCGTCAGTATCCGGTGTCAGCAGCGCCTGCTCCAGACGTGCACGCTGCTCGTTATCCCCGGCGAGCACCGCCGTTTGCTGCGGATTCAGCCCCAGCTTATGGAAAAGCTGGAGATCTTTGTCCTCTGCCGGGTTTGGCGTGGTGAGCAGTTTGCAGCCGTAGAAAATAGAGTTGGCGCCAGCCATAAAGCACATGGCCTGCGTTTGTTCATTCATCTGCTCACGACCGGCAGACAGGCGCACATACGAGGTCGGCATCATGATGCGCGCCACGGCAATGGTGCGAATAAAATCAAATGCGTCGACGTCATCGTTATCTGCCAGCGGCGTACCTTTCACCTTCACCAGCATGTTGATCGGCACACTTTCCGGCGGGGTCGGCAGGTTTGCCAGTTGCAGGAGCAACCCGGCGCGATCGGTCACCGTTTCGCCCAGGCCGACGATGCCGCCGGAACAGACCTTGATCCCGGCCTCGCGTACTTTGTCCAGCGTGTCGAGTCGCTCCTGGTAGGAACGGGTGGTGATGATGTTGCCGTAAAATTCCGGCGAGGTGTCGAGGTTGTGGTTGTAATAGTCCAGCCCCGCCTCCGCCAGCCGTTGCGCCTGTGATTCATCAAGTGTGCCAAGCGTCATGCAGGCTTCCAGTCCCAGCGCTTTCACCCCCTGAACCATCTGCTGCAAATATGGCATGTCGCGCTCGTGCGGGTTCTTCCACGCCGCACCCATGCAGAAACGAGTGGAACCGGCGTTCTTCGCCTGGCGCGCCGACTCCAGCACCTGCTCAACTTCCATTAGCCGCTCAGCTTCAAGGCCGGTTTTATAGCGCGAACTTTGCGGACAATATTTGCAGTCTTCCGGGCAGGCACCGGTTTTGATCGACAACAGTGTGCTGACCTGCACCTGACGAGGATCGAAATGCTGACGGTGGATTTGCTGCGCCTCGAAAAGCAGATCCAGCAGCGGTTTTTCAAATAATTCGGTGACTTGCGACAGCGTCCAGCGAGAATGAGTGGTCATAATTTTATACGTTTTGTGGTGATAAGGGTGTAGACTTGTAAACCTAAATCTTTTTAATTTGGTTTACAAGTCGATTATGACAACGGACGATCTCACGTTTGATCAGCGCCACATCTGGCACCCCTACACCTCTATGACCTCCCCGCTACCGGTCTATCCTGTTGAACGGGCCGAGGGCTGCGAACTGATTTTATCCAGCGGTGAACGCCTGATTGATGGCATGTCGTCGTGGTGGGCCGCGATTCACGGCTACAACCATCCGCAGCTCAATGCGGCGATGAAAACGCAGATAGACGCCATGTCGCATGTGATGTTTGGCGGGATCACGCATGCCCCCGCCGTCAACCTGTGCCGTAAACTGGTCGCCATGACGCCCGCGTCGCTGGAATGCGTGTTCCTCGCCGATTCCGGTTCCGTCGCGGTGGAAGTGGCGATGAAAATGGCGCTGCAATACTGGCAGGCCAAAGGGGAATCCCGTCAGCGCTTCCTGACGTTCCGTAACGGCTATCACGGCGATACCTTCGGCGCGATGTCGGTCTGCGATCCGGACAACTCCATGCACAGCCTGTGGAAGGGCTATCTGCCGGAAAACCTGTTTGCCCCTGCGCCGCAAAGTCGAATGGACGGCGAGTGGGATGAGCGCGATATGGTGGCCTTCGCGCGCCTGATGGCCGCACATCGTCATGACATTGCGGCAGTGATTCTCGAGCCGATTGTTCAGGGCGCGGGCGGAATGCGGATGTACCATCCGGAGTGGCTGCGCCGTATCCGCAAAATGTGCGACCGTGAAGGCATTCTGCTGATTGCGGATGAAATCGCCACCGGATTTGGCCGCACGGGCAAACTGTTTGCCTGCGAACACGCCGGGATCGCGCCCGACATTCTGTGTCTGGGAAAAGCGCTGACCGGCGGAACGATGACCCTTTCCGCCACCCTGACCACCCGCCAGGTGGCGGAAACCATCAGCAACGGCGAGGCGGGCTGTTTTATGCATGGTCCGACGTTTATGGGCAATCCGCTGGCTTGCGCGGTGGCGACCGCCAGCCTGTCACTACTCGAATCCGGCGACTGGCAGGCGCAGGTCTCGTCCATTGAAGCCCAGTTACGCCAGGAACTCACCCCGGCGCAGACATCGCCATGGGTGGCTGATGTCCGCGTGCTGGGGGCGATTGGCGTGGTGGAGACGACGCATCCGGTTAATATGGCGGCCCTGCAGAAATTCTTTGTGCGACAGGGTGTATGGATCCGCCCGTTTGGCAAACTCATCTACCTGATGCCGCCGTATCTCATCCAGCCAGAGCAACTGCGCCGCCTGACGCAGTCCGTGAACGACGCTGTGCGCGACGAAACATTTTTTAACGGGTAACTGGCGGTAAGCTGTGCGGTTTCTGGCTACACTTTTTGGCGAGAATTAAGGAGAGTGCATGAAAGTAATCAGCAACGATTTTCGCGACGGGGAAAAACTCCCCCTGCGCCATGTCTTCAACGGTATGGGTTATGAAGGGGATAATATTTCCCCGCATCTGGCCTGGGATGAAGTGCCTGCCGGAACGAAGAGTTTCGTGGTGACCTGTTTCGACCCCGATGCACCGACCGGCTCTGGCTGGTGGCACTGGGTGGTGGCTAATTTACCGGCCGATACCCGTGTTCTTACCCAGGGCTATGGCTCCGGGCTGGTCGCCGTGCCAGACGGCGTTATCCAGACACGAACCGATTTCGGTAAAGCGGGCTATGGCGGCGCGGCGCCGCCAAAAGGCGAAACCCACCGCTATATCTTTACCGTTCACGCGCTGGATGTGGACAGGATTGACGTCGATGAAGGTGCCAGCGGGGCGATGGTCGGATTTAACGTCCATTTCCACTCGCTTGCCAGCGCCTCAATTACCGCGATGTTCAGTTGATCGCTGTTGTGCCGGATGACGACGCTCGCGCGTCTTATCCGGCCTACGGGAGGGATTCACAGGCCGGATAAGCGTTAGCGCCATCCGGCGCGGTTCAAAGAAATTCCGGCACGAGCTGCAGCAACGCCCCCTGTGCAAGCAATTCTGTCGCACGCTCAATATCCGGGGCGAAGAAGCGGTCCTGGGTGTAATGCGCAACCTGCTCACGTAATACCGTTCGCGCCTGCTCCAGCAGCGGGCTTGACGTTAATCCTTCACGCAAATCGATCCCCTGACACGCGGCCAGCCATTCGACGGCCAGCACGCCGCGAGTATTCGCCGCCATTTCCCACAACCTGCGCCCTGCCGCCGGTGCCATCGAGACATGATCTTCCTGATTCGCCGACGTTGGCAGGCTGTCCACGCTGTGCGGATGCGCCAGCGCTTTGTTCTCGCTGGCAAGCGCCGCCGCCGTCACCTGGGCAATCATAAAGCCGGAGTTCACGCCCCCGTTTTTGACGAGGAAAGGCGGCAACTGCGACATATGCTTATCCATCATCAGCGCAATACGGCGTTCGGACAACGCGCCAATTTCAGCAATCGCCAGCGCCAGATTATCTGCCGCCATCGCCACCGGTTCAGCATGGAAATTACCGCCTGAGATAACGTCTCCCTGCTCAGCAAAAACCAGCGGATTATCGGAGACCGCATTGGCTTCCGCCAGCAGTACGTCCATCACCTGACGCATCTGTGTCAGACATGCGCCCATCACCTGCGGCTGACAGCGCAGAGAATACGGGTCCTGCACCTTTTCGCAATTGTGGTGCGACTGAGACAGCGCGCTGGTCTCCGTCAATACATGGCGATACAGCGCCGCCGCGTCGATCTGTCCACGCTGCCCCCGCGCGGCGTGAATACGCGCATCAAACGGACGGCGAGACCCTAACACCGCTTCGGTGGTTAACGATCCGCACATGACAGCCGACGCGAACAGCTCTTGTGCTTCAAACAGTCCGCGTAACGCAAACGCCGTCGATGCCTGTGTGCCGTTAAGTAACGCCAGCCCTTCTTTCGCCGCCAGCGTAATCGGCTCCAGGCCGGCTTTTTTTAACGCTTCCGTCGCCGGTAACCATTCCCCCTGCCAATGCGCCTTTCCTTCCCCCAGCAGCGTGAGCGACATATGGGCCAGCGGCGCTAGATCACCGGAGGCGCCTACCGATCCTTTCGCCGGGATGTGCGGCCAGACTTCGGCGTTCACCAGCGCAATCAGCGCCTCTATCACGCTAAGACGAATACCAGAAAAGCCGCGCGCAAGGCTGTTTATCTTCAGCACCATGATCAGGCGCACCAGTGCGTCATCTAAGGCATCACCCACGCCTGCCGCATGCGACAGCACCAGCGAACGTTGCAGGTTTTGCAGATCCTCATTGGCGATGCGCGTCTGCGCCAGCAGACCAAAGCCGGTGTTAATGCCGTAGGCCGTGCGGCCCTCAGCGACAATGGTGTTGACGCAGGCCACGCTGGCGTTAATGCCGTCAATAGCGCTGGCATCGAGGCGCAGTTTAACCGGCTGCTGCCAGACTTCGCGTAGTTGTGAAAAACTCAGATGGCCCGGCGTTAAGGTCATGGTATTCATATCAGCGTTTCCCCTGCGTTGCCGCAACCATCGGCAGATTCAGCCCTTGTTCCACAGCGCACGCCACGGCAATATCGTAGCCCGCATCCGCATGACGCATTACGCCGGTCGCCGGATCGTTATGCAAAACCCGGGCAATGCGCTCGGCGGCTTCATCGCTACCGTCACAGACAATGACCATCCCGGCATGCTGTGAGAAGCCCATTCCCACACCGCCGCCGTGATGCAGCGATACCCAGGTCGCCCCGCTGGCCGTGTTGAGTAGCGCATTGAGTAGCGGCCAGTCGGAGACGGCGTCAGAACCGTCGCGCATCGCTTCGGTTTCGCGGTTGGGGCTGGCGACAGAACCGGAATCCAGGTGGTCGCGACCGATCACAATTGGCGCAGACACTTCCCCCCTGCGCACCATTTCGTTGAATGCCAGACCCAGTTTTTGCCGCCATTCGAGCCCCACCCAGCAGATACGCGCTGGCAGCCCCTGAAAATTAATGCGCTCCCGCGCCATGTCCAGCCAGCGGTGGAGATGTTCGTCATCCGCCACGATCGCTTTCACTTTGGCGTCGGTTTTATAAATATCCTGCGGATCGCCGGAAAGCGCCACCCAGCGAAACGGCCCAATGCCGCGGCAGAACAGCGGGCGAATATAGGCCGGTACGAAGCCAGGAAAGGCAAAGGCGTTTTCCACGCCCATCTCTTTAGCCATCTGACGAATGTTGTTGCCGTAATCGAACGTCGGTACGCCCATGTCGTTGAACGCCAGCATCGCCTCCACGTGTTTTGCCATCGAGCGCTTCGCTGCCTCTACCGTACCCTGTGGATCGGCGAGCGCTTTTTGCTGATAGGTTTCCCAGTCCCAGCCGGAAGGCAGATAACCGTGCAGCGGGTCATGAGCGCTGGTCTGGTCGGTAACCATGTCCGGACGCACACCGCGCTTCACCAGTTCGGGCACCACATCCGCCGCATTGGCGCACAGGGCAATCGATACGGCTTGACCTTCGCGGGTGTATTTTTCGATACGCGCCAGCGCATCATCAAGAGACGTCGCCTGTTCATCGACATAACGAGTGCGCAGACGAAAATCGATACGACTCTGCTGACATTCAATGTTCAGGGAACAGGCACCTGCCAGCGTCGCCGCCAGTGGCTGCGCGCCGCCCATGCCGCCGAGCCCGGCGGTTAACACCCAACGCCCGCGCAGGTCGCCGTCGTAGTGCTGCCGTCCCGCTTCAACAAACGTTTCATAAGTGCCCTGCACAATTCCCTGACTGCCGATATAGATCCAGCTTCCGGCCGTCATCTGTCCGTACATCGCCAACCCTTTCGCATCCAGTTCATTGAAATGCTCCCAGGTCGCCCAGTGAGGCACGAGGTTGGAGTTGGCAATCAGCACGCGCGGAGCGTTCTGGTGAGTTCTGAACACACCAACCGGTTTACCAGACTGGACCAGCAGCGTTTCGTCCTCTTCCAGTTGGGTCAGGGCGTTGACAATCGCGTCATAGCATTCCCAGTTACGGGCCGCGCGGCCTATACCGCCATACACCACCAGCTCATGTGGGTTCTCGGCGACGTCGGGGTCCAGGTTGTTCATTAACATGCGCAATGGCGCTTCGGTCAGCCAGGATTTGGCCGTCAGCGTTGTCCCTCGCGGGGCGCGGATATCTTGCTGACGAAACTTGCTATGAGACATAACAACGACTCCTCACGGACATGCCGGAAAAGGTTTATCCGGCAAAGGGAATGATCGGGTGTGAGGTAAATATATACTTGTCTATACAAGACATAACAAGATGCAATTTAACAAATAAGATACATTTTTGTTATATTGCGTCAGCAATCACGCTTTCAGTCCGCGTGCGTCAGGAGGAGAAGTGGCCCTGCAAGCGGTAACGAGAGCCCGGAAAGAGCAACCGCGCGTGAGAAACGATCTGCGAGGCGGACCAGGTGGTACGACGAATGAGCAGGCAAGGATCGGTCTCGCCGATGTCGAGTAACGCGCACTCTTGCGTCGTGGCGCGCACCGCTTCAACAATGTGTTCCCCTTCCGTCAGCGGGGCAATCAGCGACAAATATGCATGCGGCGTGGTCTGGCTGTAATCCTGCGCCAGATATTCCGGCACAATGTCGGCATTCACACAGCGATCTTCAATCTGTACCGGCTGGTCGTTTTCAAAATGTACCATCACAGAATGAAAAATCGCCGTACCTTCCGTCACCTTCAGCACCGCAGCCTGCCGCGCATTGGCCGGTTTCTTTTCCAGAATCAGCACCTCGCAGTGATGCCGATGCGCCCGTGCGGCAATTTCGTCGGCAATACTGCGAATTTCAAACAGCGCGGACTGGCCTTTCGGCTCCGCGACAAAGGTTCCCACCCCCTGCAGGCGCACCAGCATCCCTTCGTCAGTCAGTTCACGCAGCGCCCGGTTGATGGTCATCCGGCTGAAGCCGTACTGCGCCACCAGCTCCGCTTCCGACGGAATACGATCGTGCGGCTGCCAGACGCCGCTGGCGATCTTTTCGCTAATCTCGCGTTTAACCGTCTCATAAAACGGCGCGGGAGCAGAACGAGGGCGAGAAAGTGTCATGGGAATGTTTACCTTATCAATCGATTACTGCCACCAGTGGGCGATTTGCCAGCCAAGCCGCGCCGCCACGCGTGCCGACCTGCCATCATTATCAAAGCGCGGATTAAATTCAACCACATCCACCGCCTGGAGCTTACCGCTGCGGCAAACAGGTTCAATCAATTTCAGCAGGGTCGCCAACGGTACGCCCAGCGCCGCAGGCGCCGATACGGCTGGCATCTCTCCAACGGGCAGGACGTCGAGATCGACAGTCAGATAGAGTTTATCCACCTCGCTGATAAACGCCGCCAGTTGAGCGTGGGCGTCATTACTCTGCAAATCTTCCACCACCAGCACGTTGCGCTTGTGCGCCTCATCCCACAGCGCCTGGGTGTTTGCCGCCCGGCTAACGCCGATGCACGCATAGCGGAACTCACGCTGCTGCTGGTCGCAAAGCTGCGCCAGTTGACGAAACGGCGTGCCTGAGGTTGCCCGCCCGGCGTTACGCAGATCCAGATGCGCGTCGAGATTAATGATCCCTACCCGCTCGCAAGGGAATGCATCGAAAACGCCCGCCCCATGACCGAATGCCGTTTCGTGCCCGCCGCCAAGAACGAAGGTGCGCATCCCCGCCTGCTGACATTGACAGACCGCATCACGTAGTGCTTGCTGCGCCCCTTCCAGATCCGCTGTCGGGGCCAGCAGATTCCCCATATCCACCAGTCGCTCGTGTCCCGCGTGACTCGCCAGGTTAGCCAGTGCTGAACGCAGCGCGTCCGGCGCACCGGCGGCACCAGGACGCCCATGATTACGCTTGACCCCCTCATCGCAGGCAAAGCCGAGCAGCGCGATCCTGTCGCGGTATCGCTCTGGCGAAAACGTCAGGCTGCGATCGATCGTCTGAAACAGGCGCAGCGCGTTTGCGGCTTCGCCGCTGTCATCTCGCCCCCGCCACAGGTCAGGGGCAGCCGCTTCCCATTGCGTCATGTGATTTGTCCTCGAAATATGCGTAGATACAGCGGGTTGCGCCCAGGCTCATAGAGGATCTCCACCGGGTTTTGCGCATCCCAGACGTTAAAATCGGCAACGTAACCCGCCTTTAGCTGTCCGTGCGTCGCCTGGCGGCCCAGCGCCTGAGCGGCATGACGGGTGACGCCCGCCCATGCCTCTTCCGGCGTCAGTCCGAACTGAACGCAGGCCATGTTCATCGCCAGATGCAAGCTGATAAAGGGACTGGTGCCGGGGTTGAAATCGGTCGCCACCGCCATCGGTACCTGGTAACGGCGCAGCAACTCAACGGGCGGATGCTGCGTCTCTTTAAGGAAATAGAACGCCCCCGGCAGCAGAACGCCAACGGTGCCGCTATGACGCATCGCGGCCACGCCCGCTTCATCAAGATATTCAATGTGATCCGCAGAAAGCCCATGATAGCGACTGACCAGTTGCGCTCCACCCAGCAGAGACAACTGCTCGACATGCCCTTTGACCGGAATGCCCGCCGCCTGCGCCGCGCGCAATACCCGCTCGCTTTGCGCCAGGGTAAAGCCCACGCTCTCACAGAACAGATCGACCGCTTCAAACAGCCCCTTTTCCCATAGCTGCGGCAGTATCGTTTCGCAGACGTGGGTGATATAGCCGTCAGGATTGTCACGATACTCAACCGGCACGGCATGGGCCGCCAGCAGCGTGGGGCTGATTTCGATAAGATTCTCTTCGGCCAGGCGGGCCGCGACGCGCAGCATCTTTTCTTCGGCTGTCGCATTCAGGCCATAGCCGGATTTCACTTCCAGTAGCGTCACGCCCTCGCGCATCAGGCGCGCGATCCGCACCTGTGCAGAGGCAAAAAGCGCCTCCTCCGTCGCGGCACGCGTCGCCGTCACGGTGGCGTTAATCCCGCCGCCCTGCGCACTAATCTGCTGATAAGAAACGCCGTTCAACCGTTGCTCCCACTCGCTGGCGCGATTGCCGCCAAACACCAGATGAGTGTGACAATCAATCAACCCAGGCGTCACCAGACGTCCTTGCAGGTCATGCGTATTGGCATGCGCAGTCGGGAGTGAAGCCTCTGGCACAATCGCCAGCACCCTTCCCTTACGGATAATCAGCGCATGATGGTCCAGCATGCCATACGGTGCCGTCTGCGCCGGATCGAGCGTCGCCAGGCGCAGGTTTCGCCAGAGCGTATCATCAGGTAACAGGGGTTCCATGCTTTCTCCAGCTTGTCTTAGGTTGTATAGACATTTATTTGAGATCGCACGCGGGAAGTCAATCATCCCAGGCAAATATGTTATTTAATTGTGACTTTGACGGTACCCGAATCCGCGAGGAGGGGTTTAAAAAACAACTTTTTAGCTTTTCACCTTTCTGTTTTGCTCAACTTAGTATAAAAAAGCAGGCTTCAATGGATACTTTTATAGCCCGGAGCAACTCGTGAACACATCATCAGTTTCCCGTCTGGCGCTGGCACTGGCTTTTGGCGTGACGCTGACTGCCTGTAGCTCTACCCCGCCGGATCAAATTCCTTCCGATCAAACCGCGCCAGGAACCTCCTCGCGCCCGATTTTATCGGCGAATGAAGCGCAGAATTTTGTCGCTAAAAACTATTTTTCTTCCCTGACGCCGAACACCGCGCCGTGGACGCCATCTTCAATTTCTCTGCCTGCACAGCCTGACTTTGTGGTCGGCCCGGCCGGTACGCAAGGCGTTACCCACACCACCATTCAGGCGGCGGTGGATGCGGCAATCACCACGCGCACCAACAAACGTCAGTACATTGCGATTATGCCAGGTGAGTATCAGGGGACTGTCTATATCCCTGCGGCACCAGGCAGCCTGACGCTGTACGGAACGGGTGAGAAACCGCTGGACGTGAAAATTGGCGCGGCAATTGACGGTGAAATGAGCACCGCTGACTGGCGTCATACAGTGAATCCGGGCGGGAAATATATGCCTGGTAAACCGGCCTGGTACATGTTTGACAACTGCCAGAGCAAACGCGGCGCGACTATCGGCGTGATGTGTTCAGCGGTATTGTGGTCACAGAATAATGGCCTGCAGTTACAGAATCTGACCGTTGAAAACAATCTTGGCGATAGCGTGGATGCGGGTAACCACCCGGCCGTTGCGCTGCGCACCGACGGTGACAAAGTTCAAATCAATAATGTGAACATTCTGGGCCGCCAGAACACCTTCTTTGTGACCAACAGCGGCGTGCAGAACCGTCTGGAAAATAATCGCCAACCGCGTACCCTGGTGACCAACAGCTATATCGAAGGTGATGTGGATATCGTTTCCGGTCGCGGCGCGGTGGTGTTCGATAACACCGACTTCCGCGTAGTGAACTCGCGTACTCAACAGGAAGCGTACGTCTTCGCGCCTGCAACGCTTGCGAACATTTATTACGGTTTCCTCGCCACCAACAGCCGCTTTACCGCCGCCGGTGACGGCGTGGCGCAGTTGGGTCGCGCACTGGATGTCGACGGCAACACCAACGGTCAGGTCGTGATCCGTGATAGCGTGATTAACGAGGGCTTTAACATGGCACAGCCGTGGGCTGACGCCGTGATCTCTAAACGTCCATTCGCGGGCAATACCGGGGCGAAGGATGATAAAGGCGAAACCCAGCGTAACCTGAACGACACCAACTTTAACCGCATGTGGGAATACAATAACCGCGGTGTGGGCAGCAAAGTCGTGGCTGCGCCGAAGCAGTAAGCATAAAAAAACCGGCATCACAGGATGCCGGTTTTTATTTATCGGTTGGCTAATAAGCGCCCCTATTAATACGCGTTAACCACCACCCACATCGGGCCCTGGCCTACCGCATAACGTCCCTTCTCCGTTAACAGCCCCTGCTCACCGGCAATCTCGTACACCGCGATATGGTGTGACTTCTGTCCGGCAGCAATCAGGTATTTCCCGCTATGGTCAACGTTGAAACCACGCGGCTGCGTTTCGGTTGGCTGGAAGCCTTCTTTGGTTAACACGCTGCCATCTTCTGAAACGCTGAACACGGTAATCAGGCTGGCGGTACGGTCACAGGCATACAGATGACGACCATCCGGCGTAATGTGAATGTCCGCCGCCCAGCGGGTGTCGGAGAAATCAGCTGGCATCATGTCCAGCGTTTGCACGCATTCGATATCACCGTGCGGATCTTTCAGTTCCCAGACGTCCACAGAGCTGTTGAGCTCGTTGACGCAGTAGGCATATTGCTGATTCGGGTGGAACGCCATATGGCGCGGACCGGCCCCTTCAACGGTGGTCACTTCCGCAGGCTCTTGTGCCACCAGCTTACCGTCATCGCTGAGGGTAAACAGGCAGATACGATCCTGCTTCAGCGCAGGCACCCACAGGGTGCGGTTGTCCGGGGAGATATTGGCGGAGTGACAGCCATCCATTCCCTCCACCACATCCACCACCCCAACCGGCAGGCCGTCTTCCATACGGGTGACGCTGACGTTACCCGCGTTATAGGAGCCAACAAAAACAAAACGGCCATGATGATCGGTTGAAATGTGTGTCGGGCTACCCGGCAGCGCGGATTCTGCGGCAAACGTCAGCGCACCATCATCCGGCGCAATCCGGTAAGCCAGTACGCGGAATTCAGGACGCACGCCCACGTAGAGATAACGTTTATCCGGGCTGACCACCATCGGCTGAACCTGCCCGGGCACATCAACCACCTGTACCAGCTTCAATGCGCCATCATGATTCAGGCTCCAGACATGGATCTGTTGGCTTTCAGGGCTGGCGGTATAAACGGTTTGCTTCATGAATGCTCCTCTGCTTTAGGCAACTGGCTGCAAAAATGGAATACAGCTTAACGTAGTCGCTTTTAACGGTGAATGCTGAATATACGCACAAAATTTTGCCTGCTCCCCGTCCCGGTGTACCATTCAGGCAGACAAAACTTCAATGTTAATCGGGATGACGATATGACCGCTCGCGTGATTGCCCTTGATTTAGATGGAACCTTGCTAACCCCGCAAAAAACCCTGCTCCCCTCGTCTGTCGAAGCACTGTCGCGCGCCAGGGAGGCAGGCTACCAACTTATCATCGTCACCGGGCGTCATCACGTCGCAATTCATCCTTTTTATCAGGCACTGGCACTGGATACACCTGCAATTTGCTGTAATGGCACCTATTTGTATGATTATCACGCAAAAAATGTTCTCGCAGCCGATCCCTTGCCGGTTAACCAGGCGCTACAGCTTATTACGCTGCTGGAAGCGCATCAGATTCACGGCCTGATGTATGTCGATGACGCCATGCTGTATGAGCACCCGACCGGCCATGTCATTCGCACCTCAAACTGGGCGCAGACGTTGCCGCCGGAACAGCGCCCGATCTTCACCCAGGTGCCTTCACTGGCGCAGGCGGCGCACGATGTCAACGCGGTGTGGAAGTTCGCTCTGACAGACGACGATATTCCTAAGCTGCAGCAATTTGGCAAGCATGTCGAAGAGCTGTTGGGCCTTGAGTGCGAATGGTCCTGGCACGATCAGGTCGATATCGCTCGTCAGGGTAACAGCAAAGGCAAACGCCTGACCCAGTGGGTTGAATCTCAGGGTGGGTCGATGGAAAACGTAATTGCCTTCGGGGATAACTACAACGACATCAGTATGCTGGAAGCGGCTGGTACCGGCGTGGCGATGGGCAATGCTGACGACGCAATCAAAGCACGCGCCAACGTCGTCATCGGCGATAACACCACCGACAGCATCGCGAAGTTCATCTATAGCCAGCTGCTGTAATCAGGCGGTTATCGATACACTCTTAATCTGCGCATACAGCCAGAGGCCAGCTTTGATCCCCAGTTCATCCCTGGCCCATGGGCTAATGCGCGCCCACAACGTTTTACCTCCCACCTCAAGCTGTACTTCCACTTGCCCGTTATCGTCGTAGCAGTGGATCACCTTCGCGCGCAGGATATTACGAATGCTGGTCTGCTGCGGCGGCTGTAGCACCAGCGAGACATCCGACGCCTGAATGCGAATGCGCAGCGAGGCCTGCAGCGGCTCATTGAGCTTATTGACCCATAGATGCTGATCACCCAGCGCCAGCGCCGTCATCGCGTAATGCGGATGATGCTCCAGTACGCTCACTTTCAGGATGCTGCTCTGCTGTTCTTTCGGCAGCCATGGATGCATCACGCTGCTCCCCCAGACCTCTTCCAGCGCGCCAAACGCCTTCACCTGACCGTCTTCCAGCACCATTACGTTATCGGCCAGATGGAGAATTTCATCGAGCGAGTGACTGACATAGAGCATGGGAATATTGATCTCCCGCGCCAGCCGTTGCAGATAGGGCAACAGTTCACGCTTACGCGGAATATCCAGCGAGGCGAGCGGTTCATCCAGGAGTAGCAGTTCCGGCGCGGTCAACAGCGCCCGGCCAATCGCCACACGTTGTTTTTCACCGCCGGAGAGGCCGCCCGGCAGTCTGTCGAGCAGAGGCTCAATACCCAATAGCGCCACCAGCTTATCGAACTGGCCGGCCATACTTTTCGCCATGCCGTAACGCAGGTTGCCGCGCACTTTATAATGGGGAAACAGGCGCGCATCCTGAAAAACGTAGCCTATCCGGCGTTTTTCCGGGGTCAGACAGATGTGGTTTTCCGCGTCATTCAGCACCCGTCCGTTGAGTACAATGCGCCCTTTCTGCGGTCGCGTCAGGCCACTGATGGCATTGATCAGCGAGGTTTTTCCAGAACCAGAGACGCCAAATATCGCGGTGATACCGCTGGCGGGCAGCGTTTCGTTGAGCGAGACGCAGTGGGTCCCCAGCGTCTGAGAGAAATTGAGTTCCAGCATAATTATCGCCCCGTCCGCTCACGGCTGAGTCGCGCCAGCCATTCAGAAATTAACAGCGAAATCAGCGCCAGTACGATGGAAATAAGACACAGCCTTGCCGCAGCGCTTTCACCGCCCGGCGTCTGAATCAGGGTATACATCGCCGAAGGAATGGTGCGGGTTTCGCCGGGAATATTGGAAACGAAGGTAATCGTCGCGCCAAACTCGCCGAGCGAACGGGCAAATGCCAGTACCGTCCCGACGATAATGCCAGGCAGCGTCAACGGAAGGGTAATGGTGAAGAAGACGCGCCAGCGTCCCGCCCCCAGCGTCCGGGCGGCCTGCTCAAGCTTAAGATCCACCCCTTCCAGCGCAAGTCGGATAGCCCGCACCATCAGCGGAAAAGACATCACTGCCGCCGCCAGTACCGCGCCGCGCCAGCTGAAGGCAAAGGTTAT
Organism: Citrobacter sp. Ca225; assembly: GCF_030337175.1. Lineage (NCBI taxonomy): Bacteria > Pseudomonadati > Pseudomonadota > Gammaproteobacteria > Enterobacterales > Enterobacteriaceae > Citrobacter > Citrobacter sp. Ca225. Next base: position 176,519 of record NZ_JAOWCD010000099.1, read on the forward strand.
GCCGAACCAGTCGTATAGCCACTGGCCGATAAATCCGCGCCGTCCCATCGAAATCAGCAGCAAATAACCGACCACCACCGGCGGTAATACCAGCGGCAGATGCAGTACGCTGTCCAGCAGGGCTTTGCCTGGGAAAGTGCAGCGCACCAGCAGCCAGGCAAAGAAGATCCCAAACGGCAAACTAAACAACACGGCCAGGGAAGACACTTTCAGGCTCAGAAGCACGGCCTGCCATTCAGGATCGGTCAATATCATTACTTGGTCGTAAATCCGTAACGTTTAAAGATTTCAGCAGCCTGCGGTCCTTTCAGGTAATCATAGAACGCGCTGACCGTGGCGTTTTTATGTCCATCAACAATCGCGATGGGGTACTCCACTTTTTTGTGCGAATCTTCCGGGAAGGTGGCCACGACGTTAACGCCTTTACTGGCAACCGCATCAGAGCCGTAAACAATGCCCAACGGCGCTTCGTTACGCTCGACCAGCGCCAGCGCGCCGCGCACATCTTCCGCCGGAGCCAGTTTCGGTGACAGCGTCTCCCAGGCCCCCAGTTTCTGCAGTGCTTCTTTCGCGTAGATCCCCGCCGGAACGTGTTCCGGGTCGCCTACCGCCAGACGTCCACCGTTCAGCAGCGTCGTCCAGCGGGTATTATTGTCAATCGTAAACGCTTTCTGCTCATTGGCTTTTGGCGCCACCACCACAAGGCTGTTGCCCAGCAGCGTCTGACGCGTTGCGGTATCAATCGCTTTCTTATCTACCGCGTAATCCATCCATTTCTGATCGGCAGAAATGAACAGATCTGCTGGCGCACCGGCTTCTATCTGGCGAGCCAGCGTGGAAGACGACGCAAAAGAGGAGACCACGTCGACATTCTTCTCTTTTTTGTACTCTGCCGCGATATCCTGCATCGCATTAGTCAATGACGCTGCGGCAAACACGGTGATTTTCCCTTCATCCGCCAGCGTTTGTCCAGCAACCGACAATGATAAGGTTGCCCCAGCAAACAGGCGTAACCAGGTACGAGCCATTTGTAACTCCTTTGCATATCGTTATGTATTTATGAATATAACGATAAAGCAACGATTTTCCCAGAAGTTATTGATACCACTAAGAGGTTACGCAAAGAAAATATCGGCAGGAATAAGGAGAACTTGAGAAACAATCCCAATGGGGTGCGCACTGCATTGAGGCGCGACCAACAAAGATACGGTTTGAAAGATGAGAAAACAAAAACGCCCGACTGAGCGGGCGTTTGGGAAATCAATGATTCTGTCTGGACTGGTTTTTCTGACCGATACCGGAGAAAATGTTGAACACTTCACCGAGACCGTAAATCAGACCCAGGATGATGGCCATCACCACAGGTACCATGATTACGGCGAATACCAGACTTTTCAATAACTCTAACATGGTCAACTCCTGATATAGTCCTTGTAGTATTCTAACCGCATCACTGAGAAAAGCACTCCCCTTTTGTGCGGTCGGCTTTGCGTCTCTGCAGTTTTCCGTCACAATACCCTTTTTGCCAGGATCTTGTTATGCAAGCCGAAATCCTTCTTACCCTGAAACTTCAGCAAAAACTGTTCGCCGATCCCCGACGCATCTCTTTGCTCAAGCACATTGCGCTTTCCGGTTCCATTAGTCAGGGCGCGAAAGACGCAGGCATCAGCTATAAGAGCGCCTGGGACGCCATTAATGAAATGAATCTTCTCAGCGAGCAAACGCTGGTCGAGCGTGCGACAGGCGGTAAAGGCGGCGGCGGTGCGGTGTTAACCCGCTACGGTCAGCGTCTGATCCAGCTCTACGATCTGCTGGCACAGATTCAGCAAAAAGCCTTCGATGTTTTAAGCGACGATGACGCGCTGCCGCTCAACAGCCTGCTGGCGGCCATCTCGCGTTTTTCTCTGCAGACCAGTGCGCGCAACCAGTGGTTTGGCACCATTACCGCCCGCGATCGCAATCAGGTACAGCAGCATGTCGACGTGCTGTTAGCCGATGGCGAAACGCGACTGAAAGTGGCCATTACCGCCCAGAGCGGCGAGCGTTTAGGGCTTGATGAAGGCAAAGAGGTTCTCGTGCTGCTGAAAGCGCCGTGGGTGGGGATTACCCAGGACGACGCCATCGCCCAGGCGGCGGATAACCAGCTCCAGGGCATTATCAATCATATTGAACGCGGTACAGAGCAGTGTGAAGTACTGATGGCGCTACCGGACGGTCAGACGTTGTGCGCCACCGTGCCGCTGGACGCCGCCGCCACGCTGACGGAAGGCACGAACGTGACGGCGTATTTCAATGCCGACAGGGTAATTATCGCAACATTGTGCTAAGTATCGCCACCACGGTGATTACGGCGGGATGTTACCCGCCGTAAATTTTTCTTTGAAATTCATTACAGGATGAATAATTCCACCCGGCAAAAAACGACGTATCGTTGGCTATTTTTTGCTGGCGACAGAGGACAGTAAAAAGCTCATCGTACTCGCAATCCCCTCTTTTTATTGCGGAATACGGAGCAAAATATGTCAGACTTATCAGAGTGGCAGACACTCGCCAACAAGGAGCTCAGCCGGCGGAATAAAACCGTCGAGTCGCTGGTCACACAGACAGCGGAAGGCATTGCCATCAAGCCGCTGTACACCGAAGCCGACCTCGATAAACTGGAGGTTACCGGCACCCTTCCCGGCCTGCCGCCTTACGTTCGCGGCCCACGCGCTACCATGTATACCGCGCAACCGTGGACCATTCGTCAGTACGCTGGCTTCTCTACCGCCAAAGAATCTAACGCCTTCTATCGTCGCAACCTTGCCGCCGGGCAAAAAGGCCTTTCTGTCGCCTTCGATCTCGCCACCCACCGCGGCTATGATTCCGATAATCCACGCGTCGCAGGCGATGTCGGGAAGGCCGGTGTGGCTATCGATACCGTTGAAGACATGAAGATACTGTTCGACCAGATCCCGCTGGATAAGATGTCGGTATCAATGACCATGAACGGCGCGGTGCTGCCAGTAATGGCTTTTTATATCGTGGCCGCGGAAGAGCAAGGCGTTTCGCCGGAACAGCTTACCGGCACCATTCAGAACGATATTCTGAAAGAGTACCTGTGCCGTAACACTTACATTTACCCGCCGAAACCCTCCATGCGCATTATCGCCGACATCATCGCCTGGTGTTCGGGCAACATGCCACGCTTTAATACCATCAGCATCAGCGGCTACCATATGGGCGAAGCAGGCGCCAACTGCGTGCAACAGGTCGCTTTTACCCTGGCGGATGGTATTGAATACATCAAAGCTGCCCTTTCAGCCGGGCTGAACATTGATGACTTTGCGCCCCGCCTTTCGTTCTTCTTTGGCATCGGCATGGATCTGTTCATGAACGTCGCCATGCTGCGCGCGGCGCGTTATCTGTGGAGCGAAGCGGTGAGCGGCTTCGGCGCAGCAGACCCGAAATCGTTAGCCCTTCGTACCCACTGCCAGACTTCCGGCTGGAGCCTGACCGAACAGGATTCCTATAACAACGTGATCCGTACCACTATCGAAGCGCTCGGCGCCACGCTTGGCGGCACCCAGTCACTCCATACCAACGCCTTTGACGAAGCACTCGGTCTACCCACCGACTTTTCTGCCCGCATCGCGCGTAACACGCAAATCATCCTGCAAGAGGAATCAGAAATCTGCCGCACCGTGGATCCGCTGGCTGGCTCTTACTATGTGGAGTCGTTGACCGATCACATTGTTAAACAGGCGCGGGCCATCATCCAGCAGATCGACGACGCGGGCGGGATGGCAAAGGCTATCGAAGCCGGGCTACCGAAACGGATGATTGAAGAAGCATCAGCCCGCGAGCAATCACTGATCGACCAGGGCAAACGCGTCATTGTCGGCGTCAACAAATACAAGCTGGAAAAAGAGGACGACACGACCGTCCTGGAGATCGACAACGTCAAGGTGCGCAACGAGCAGATCACCTCTCTGACGCGGATCCGCGCGACCCGCGATGATGCCGCCGTTCACGCGGCGCTGGCGGCGTTGACTCACGCCGCATTGCATCATGAAAACCTGTTGGCCGCCGCCGTGAACGCCGCACGCGTCCGCGCCACGCTGGGTGAGATCTCCGACGCGCTGGAGTCGGCATTTGACCGTTATCTGGTGCCAAGCCAGTGCGTCACAGGGGTGATTGCGCAGAGCTACCATCAGTCCAACCAATCGGCCTGCGAGTTTGACGCCATTGTTGCGCAAACAGAGCAGTTCCTGGCAGACCGCGGTCGTCGTCCGCGCATTTTGATCGCCAAAATGGGTCAGGATGGTCACGATCGCGGCGCAAAAGTGATCGCCAGCGCCTATTCCGATCTCGGCTTCGATGTCGATCTCAGCCCGATGTTCTCCACTCCGGAAGAGATCGCCCGCCTGGCGGTAGAAAACGATGTACACGTCGTCGGCGCCTCATCGCTCGCGGCCGGTCATAAAACACTCATCCCGGAACTGGTCGACGCGTTGAAAAAATGGGGACGCGACGATATCTGCGTGGTCGCCGGCGGCGTGATCCCTCCCCAGGATTACGCCTTCCTGGAGGAGCGCGGCGTGGCGGCCATTTATGGACCCGGCACACCAATGCTGGAAAGCGTACGCGACGTACTGAAACGGATAAGTCAGCATCATGATTAGCGAATCCACGCTGGCTGACACCGTTCGGCGATTACGCCAGGCCGAGCGGGCAACGCTCGCCCAGGCCATGACGCTGATTGAAAGTCAGCACCCTCGTCACCAGACGCTGAGCACACAACTGCTGGATGCCATAATGCCTTTCACCGGCAACGCGCTGCGTCTGGGGATCACAGGTACGCCGGGGGCCGGGAAAAGCACCTTTCTGGAGGCTTTCGGTACGCGACTGATCCGCGACGGACTGCGCGTGGCGGTGATTGCCGTCGACCCCAGCAGTCCGATCAGCGGTGGCAGCATCCTTGGCGACAAAACGCGGATGACCGAACTGGCGCGATCGGATGCCGCCTTCATCCGTCCGGCCCCCTCCCGCGGGCATCTGGGTGGAGCCTGTCTGCATGCACAAGAGCTGGGGCTGTTGTGCGAAGCGGCGGGCTTCGACGTTGTGATTATCGAAACCGTCGGCGTTGGACAATCGGAAACAGAAATTGCCCAGATCGTGGACTGCTTTGTGTCGTTACAGATAGCCGGCGGCGGCGACGACCTGCAGGGCATCAAAAAAGGGATCATGGAAATGGCGGACGTGATTGTCATCAACAAGGATGACGGGGAAAACCATAACCGTGTCGCCATCGCCCGCCATATGTACGAAAGCGCACTGCATATTGTGCGGCATAAATATGCCGAGTGGCAGCCGCAGGTATTGACCTGTAGCGCGCTGGAAAAACGCGGGATTGACGAGGTCTGGCAGACCATCTGCGATTTCAGAACACAGATGACCTCCAGCGGACGGCTGCAACAGGTGCGCCAGTTGCAGGAAATTGCCTGGTTGAAAAAGCAGACGGAAGCCGAGGCGTTGCGATTGCTGTTCTCCCGTGACGACTTCGACCGCTACTACCACCTGACGCAGCAGGCCGTCAAAAACAACCGTCTCTCGCCGCGCGCTGGCCTTCAGCGAATCAGCGAATACCTTCAGAATCATTACTTTGCATAAAGAGAAAAATATGTCTTATCAATACGTTAATGTTGTTATCATCCGTAAAGTGGCGGTCATTGAGTTCAACTATGCCCGCAAACTGAACGCCCTGAGCAAAGTCTTTATTGACGATCTCATGCTGGCGCTCAGCGATCTCAATCGCCCGGATATTCGCTGTATTATCCTGCGTGCGCCCAGCGGCGCGAAGGTCTTCTCCGCCGGTCATGACATTCATGAACTTCCCTCCGGACGTCGCGATCCGCTCTCTTATGACGATCCGCTGCGCCAGATCACCCGCATGATTCAGAAGTACCCCAAACCGGTGATCTCCATGGTCGAAGGCAGCGTCTGGGGAGGGGCGTTTGAGATGATCATGAGCTCCGATCTGATCATCGCTGCCAGTACCTCCACGTTCTCCATGACCCCGGTCAACCTTGGCGTTCCATACAATCTGGTCGGGATCCACAACCTGACCCGCGATGCGGGTTTCCATATCGTCAAAGAGCTGATCTTCACCGCGTCCCCTATCACCGCACAGCGCGCGATGGCGGTCGGCATTCTCAACCATGTCGTCGCCGCCGAAGAGCTGGAGGATTTCACGTTGCAGATGGCGCACCATATCTCGGAAAAAGCGCCGCTGGCCATTGCCGTGATCAAGGAAGAGCTACGCGTGCTTGGCGAAGCGCACACCATGAATTCCGATGAGTTCGAACGTATTCAGGGGATGCGCCGCGCCGTTTACGACAGCGAAGATTATCAGGAAGGGATGAACGCGTTTATGAATAAACGTAAACCCAATTTTGTGGGCCATTGATACCAGGAAGGGACAAGATATGAAAGACCCCTGGACACGGATGAGCGCCGACGACGCCGCGCAGGTCATTGAGCACAATGCGATGGTTGCTTTCAGCGGCTTTACCCCCGCCGGTTCGCCCAAAGCACTCCCTGCGGCTATCGCCCGCCGCGCCAGCGAACTGCATCAGGCACAACAACCGTTTCAGATTCGGTTATTGACGGGAGCGTCTATTGGCGCTGCCGCCGATGATGCGCTGTCTGAGGCTGACGCCATTTCATGGCGTGCGCCCTATCAGACGTCAGGCAGCCTTCGGCAAAAAATCAATCAGGGTCAGGTTCGATTTGTAGACCTGCATCTGAGTGAAGTGGCGCAGATGGTAAATTATGGTTTCTTTGGTGATATTGACGTCGCGGTGATTGAAGCCTCGGCGATCGCGCCTGACGGACGGGTCTGGCTTACCAGCGGGATCGGCAATGCGCCCACCTGGCTACTGCGGGCGAAGAAAGTCATCATTGAGCTGAATCACTACCATAACCCACGCGTCGCTGAACTGGCTGATATCGTCATTCCCGGTGCACCGCCGCGTCGCAACAGCGTCCCCATTTTTCATGCGATGGATCGCGTGGGCGCCCGGTATGTGCAGATTGATCCCACCAAGATTATTGCGGTGGTCGATACAAAACTCCCCGACGGCGGAAACGTGCTGGATAACGCCAATCCTGTCTGCCAGCAAATCGCCGATAACGTCGTAACGTTTCTGCTGGAAGAAATGGCGCATGGGCGGATCCCCGCGGAGTTTCTGCCGCTGCAAAGCGGGGTGGGTAATATCAATAATGCCGTGATGGCGCGACTGGGTGAAAATCCGGATATTCCGTCTTTTATGATGTATTCGGAGGTGTTACAGGAGTCTGTCGTTCATCTACTGGAAACGGGAAAAATCACCGGAGCCAGCGCCTCCAGTCTGACGGTATCCGCCGATTCCTTGCGAAAGATTTATGACAATATGGACTTCTTCGCCAGCCGTATTGTGCTTCGCCCACAGGAGATCTCGAATAATCCGGAAATTATTCGCCGTCTTGGCGTAATAGCCCTTAATGTCGGGCTGGAGTTTGATATCTACGGCCATGCCAACTCAACGCACGTGGCTGGCGTGAATCTAATGAACGGCATTGGCGGCAGCGGTGATTTTGAGCGCAACGCCTACCTGTCTATCTTTATGGCGCCATCCATCGCCAAAGGCGGCAAGATTTCCACTATCGTCCCCATGTGCAGTCACGTTGATCACAGCGAGCACAGCGTGAAGGTGATCATCACCGAACAGGGGATCGCCGATCTGCGGGGACTCTCACCGCTACAACGGGCGCACACGATCATCGACAACTGTGCGCATCCTCTCTATCAGGACTATCTACATCGCTATCTCGCCAGTGCGCCTGGCGGGCACATTCATCACGATCTCAACCACGCGTTCGATCTGCACCGCAATCTGATTGAACGCGGTTCGATGCTCGGCTAAGCCATCTCTGCGCCACGATCTTCCGCAATATGCTGAAGCATCGTGGCGGTATAGCGGTGGTTTTTCAGGGAGTAAAGGTACTCCTGCATATACATCGTACCGCCGGGCGCATCGAAATACTTCAACGTTGCCGGATTCACCAGACGCCAGGCAAACCAGGGGATCACGGTCAGAAACTGCCCGCGCTCTACCGCGCTTATCTTCGCCATAAAGCTGTAGGGACGATAGATGATCGTTGGGTTAATACCGCATGGCCGCATATGCGCTTCCAGTATCGCTTCAAAATTGGCCCGATTCTGAAAGCGCATTTGCAGCCAGGGCAGTTCACGCAAAAGCGTCTGCGGCTGTTTATCCTCGTAGCGACGGGAAACAAGAAACCCCAGACGCAAAGGCTTCAACTCACTGATGGTCAGATTGTCCAGCTCCTGCACGCGAGCCGAAACATACTGTGGCGAAATGATAAAATCGAGCTGGCGGCTAAACAGGTCATCAATGACTTCATTCTCGCTGAACTCAACGGACTTTACGGTCACGCCGTCATACTTATCGCCCAGGCTAATCAACTGGTCGAAAATAATCGTTGGGTAGGTGTTGTCGACGCCAATGACTATGTTGCGCGAACCACGTGCAGCGTGATGAATTTCATTATCGATTGCCGACAAGGACTGATAAATCGGAAAAAGTTTCTGGTACAACTCCTGCCCGGCCTTGTTCAGGCTTATGCTGTTGTCTTTACGGGTAAACAGCGTATAGCCAATTTGATCTTCCAGCGCAGAAATGCTTTTACCAAATGGCGATGCCGTCATGTGTATTTTCTCAGCCGCTCTGGCGATATTATTGGTTTGCGCCAACAGGATGAAATTACGCATTTTTTTCGAGATAAAAACATCCATAAAACACTCCATTATTCATCGCCATGACATCTCAACTGGCTGCGAAAAAATACTGGATAACGCGTCACCCTTTTTTGCAGTTGTTCACAAAACAGCGATAGTTCTGTTGCCGCAACCGCCGCACGGCACAGATATCGACATCGATATTTAAGCGCTGTTTTTTTATCCGCAGTCGTGCTAATCACATTGACATTCCTCCGCAGAACACGTATCCCTGTCATTCATTGCTGCATAAAATGGGATACAAAATGTCATCGTTGCAAATTTCGCAAGGCACGTTTCGTCTTAGCGACACAAAAACGCTTCACCTGGATTCCGTGACGTTAAACGCGGGTGAGAGTTGGGCGTTTGTCGGTTCGAACGGAAGCGGGAAATCAGCGCTGGCACGCGCGCTGGCCGGCGAATTGTCGCTGCTCAAAGGTGAACGCCTGTGCGCATTCTCGCGGATAACACGCCTCTCCTTCGAGCAACTGCAGAAACTGGTCAGCGATGAATGGCAGCGTAATAACACCGATATGCTCAGTCCTGGCGAAGAGGATACCGGACGCACCACGGCGGAAATCATTCAGGACGAAGTGAACAACCCGGCCCGCTGCGCGACGCTGGCGCAGCAGTTTGGTATCACTCACCTGCTCGATCGCCGCTTTAAATATCTCTCTACCGGCGAAACGCGTAAGACGTTGCTCTGCCAGGCGCTGATGGCTGAGCCGGACCTGTTGATTCTCGACGAGCCGTTTGACGGTCTCGACGTCGCCTCCCGCCAGCAACTGGCAGGACTGCTTGAAACGCTCCATCAGTCAGGTATCACGCTGGTGCTGGTGTTGAACCGCTTTGATGAAATCCCGGCATTTATTCAGTATGCCGGTGTGCTGGTCGACTGCACCTTAACGGAAACCGGCGCGAAAGCCGATTTACTCCAGCAGGCGCTGATCGCTCAACTTGCGCATAGCGAGCGACTGGAAGGGGTGGCATTACCTGAAGCCGACGAACCCGCCGCCCAGCCTGCTCTGGCCACCGATGCGCCGCGGATCATCCTCCGGGATGGCGTCGTGTCGTATAACGATCGCCCTATTCTCGATCGTCTGAGCTGGCAGGTCGATCCCGGCGAACACTGGCAGATTGTCGGCCCCAACGGGGCAGGAAAATCGACGCTGCTCAGCCTGATCACCGGCGACCATCCGCAGGGTTACAGCAACGATCTGACGCTGTTTGGTCGTCGTCGCGGCAGTGGGGAAACTATCTGGGATATCAAAAAGCACATTGGCTACGTCAGTAGCAGTCTGCATCTCGACTACCGGGTGAGCACCACGGTGCGCAATGTGATTCTGTCGGGCTATTTCGATTCCATCGGGATTTATCAGGCCGTGTCGGATCGTCAACAAAAACTCGCACAGCAGTGGCTGGACATTCTGGGACTCGACAAACGTACCGCTGACGCGCCGTTTCACAGTCTTTCCTGGGGACAACAGCGACTGGCGCTGATCGCCCGTGCGCTGGTTAAGCATCCGACCCTGCTGATCCTCGACGAACCCTTACAGGGGCTGGATCCGCTGAACCGTCTGCTTATTCGTCGCTTTGTCGATGTGTTGATTAGCGAGGGCGACACGCAACTGCTGTTTGTCTCCCATCACGCTGAAGATGCGCCTGCCTGCATTACCCATCGTCTGGAATTTGTGCCAGAAGGCGAGACCTATACCTATCAGCAAACGCGGCTGCGTTAGTTTTCATCCGTGGGCGCGAAAGCGCCCTTTTTTTTCGGATAAAAGGCGCAATCATTCTTAAAGTTAATGATTTATAATCGATTAATTGATGACTCAGCGTGAGAAATCGTGAGTGTAAACGATTCCACTATTTTATTCCATGTCACACTTTTCGCATCTTTGTTATGCTATGGTAATTCCATACCATAAGCTTAACGGAGCGAATTATGAGAGTTCTGGTCACCGGTGGTAGCGGTTACATAGGAAGTCATACTTGTGTACAATTGCTGAAAAACGGTCATGACGTCATCATCCTTGATAACCTCTGCAACAGTAAGCGTAGCGTACTGCCTGTTATTGAACGTCTGAGCGGCAAACATCCAACGTTTGTTGAAGGCGATATCCGTAACGAAGCGCTGATGACGGAGATCCTGCACGATCACGCCATTGACACCGTCATCCATTTTGCCGGACTGAAGGCCGTCGGCGAATCCGTTGCAAAGCCGCTGGAATACTATGACAACAATGTCAACGGAACGCTGCGACTGATTAGTGCCATGCGCGCCGCCGGCGTCAAAAACTTCATTTTCAGCTCATCCGCCACCGTCTACGGCGACCAGCCGAAAATCCCTTACGTTGAAAGCTTCCCGACCGGCACGCCGCAAAGCCCTTATGGCAAAAGTAAGCTGATGGTTGAGCAAATCCTCACCGATCTGCAAAAAGCCCAGCCGGAATGGAGCATCGCGCTGCTGCGCTATTTCAACCCGGTCGGCGCGCATCCATCAGGGGACATGGGCGAAGACCCGCAGGGCATCCCGAATAACCTGATGCCTTACATCGCCCAGGTTGCAGTGGGCCGTCGCGACTCCCTCGCCATTTTTGGCAACGATTATCCGACCGAAGACGGTACCGGTGTCCGCGATTACATCCACGTGATGGATCTGGCTGATGGTCACGTTGCCGCGATGGAAAAACTGGCGGGCAAACAGGGCGTCCATATTTACAACCTCGGCGCAGGCGTCGGCAGCAGCGTGCTGGACGTGGTCAATGCCTTCAGCAAAGCCTGCGGAAAACCGGTGAATTATCATTTTGCTCCGCGTCGCGATGGTGACCTGCCAGCCTACTGGGCAGATGCCAGCAAAGCCGACCACGAACTGGACTGGCGTGTCACGCGCACGCTTGATGAGATGGCGCAGGACACCTGGCACTGGCAGTCGCGTCATCCGCAGGGATACGAGGATTAAGAAATATCATGAGTCAATTCAACCCCGTCGATCATCCGCATCGTCGTTTTAATCCGCTCACCGGACAGTGGATTCTGGTGTCGCCGCATCGTGCTAAGCGCCCCTGGCAAGGGGCGCAAGAAACGCCCTCTAATGACGTACTGCCAGCACACGATCCGGACTGTTTCCTGTGCGCGGGCAATACCCGCGTCACCGGTGATAAAAATCCGGATTACAGTGGGACGTTTGTGTTCACTAACGACTTTGCCGCGCTGATGACGGATACGCCTGACGCGCCGGACAGTCACGACCCGCTGATACGCTGCCAGAGCGCACGCGGCACCAGTCGCGTTATTTGTTTTTCACCGGATCACAGTAAAACCCTGCCGGAGCTTAGCATTCCTGCCCTGACCGAAATAGTGAAAACCTGGCAAGAGCAAACCGCTGATCTTGGGAAACGTTATCCCTGGGTACAGGTCTTTGAAAACAAAGGCACGGCGATGGGCTGCTCGAATCCCCACCCCCACGGCCAGATTTGGGCCAACAGTTTCCTGCCAAACGAAGCTGAACGCGAAGATCGCCTGCAAAGAACTTATTTTGCTGAGCAGGGGTCGCCGATGCTGGTTGACTATGTGCAGCGTGAACTGGCTGACGGCAGCCGTACGGTAGTAGAAACCGATCACTGGCTGGCTGTCGTCCCTTACTGGGCAGCCTGGCCCTTCGAAACGCTATTACTGCCGAAAGCGCATGTGCTGCGCATTACTGATTTGACCGACGAACAGCGCGCAGACCTTGCGCTGGCGTTGAAAAAACTGACCAGTCGTTACGACAACCTGTTCCAGTGCTCTTTCCCCTATTCAATGGGCTGGCACGGCGCGCCGTTTAACGGTGCAGAGAACGAACACTGGCAGCTACACGCGCACTTTTATCCGCCGCTGCTACGCTCCGCGACCGTCCGCAAATTTATGGTCGGTTACGAAATGCTGGCCGAAACCCAGCGCGATCTCACAGCAGAACAAGCGGCAGAGCGTCTGCGCGCGGTCAGCGACATCCATTTTCGCGAATCCGGAGTATAAAAATGAGTCTGAAAGAGAAAACACAATCTCTGTTTGCTGAAAAATTCGGCTACCCTGCAACCCACACTATTCAGGCGCCAGGCCGCGTCAATCTCATCGGCGAACACACCGATTATAACGACGGTTTTGTGTTGCCCTGCGCCATTGATTATCAAACCGTGATCAGTTGCGCTGCCCGCAACGACCGCCAGATCCGTGTCATTGCGGCCGATTACGATAATCAGACTGACGAGTTTTCTCTTGATGCTCCTATCGTCACCCATGACAGCCAGCAGTGGGCAAACTACGTACGCGGCGTGGTGAAGCACCTGCTCAAGCGCGACAGCAGCTTTGGTGGCGTAGACCTGGTGATCAGCGGTAATGTCCCACAGGGCGCGGGGCTGAGCTCTTCCGCTTCGCTGGAAGTGGCCGTCGGTACCGTGTTCCAGCAGCTTTACCATCTGCCACTGGACGGCGCGCAGATTGCGCTCAACGGTCAGGAAGCGGAAAACCAGTTTGTCGGCTGTAACTGTGGGATTATGGATCAGCTCATCTCCGCGCTGGGCAAGAAAGATCATGCCCTGCTGATCGACTGCCGCACGCTGGGCACCAAAGCGGTCTCAATGCCAGAAGGCGTAGCGATCGTCATCATCAACAGCAATTTTAAGCGCACGCTGGTCGGTAGCGAGTACAACACTCGCCGTCAGCAGTGCGAAACAGGCGCGCGTTTCTTCCAGCAACCGGCATTGCGTGATGTCAGTCTCGATACCTTTAACGCCGTGGCGAATGAACTGGACCCACTGGTTGCCAAACGCGTCCGTCACGTGTTAACTGAGAATGCACGTACTGTTGAAGCCGCCAGCGCGCTGGAAAAAGGCGATCTGCAACGCATGGGGCAACTGATGGCGGAATCGCACGCCTCGATGCGTGATGATTTTGAAATCACCGTGCCGCAGATTGATACGCTGGTTGACATTGTCAAAGCCACAATCGGGGAGAAAGGCGGTGTACGCATGACCGGCGGTGGATTTGGCGGTTGTGTTGTGGCGCTGATCCCGGAAGCGCTGGTCCCTGCCGTCCAGCAAGCCGTGGCTGCACAGTACGAAGCTAAAACCGGTATCAAAGAAACATTCTATGTGTGCAAACCATCACAAGGAGCAGGACAGTGCTGAATGAAACACCCGCACTGGCACCCGATGGTCAGCCGTACCGCCTGTTAACCCTGCGCAATGACGCAGGGATGGTGGTTACGCTGATGGACTGGGGTGCTACGTTACTCTCGGCCCGTATTCCCCTTTCCGACGGCAGCGTGCGTGAAGCGTTACTGGGCTGCGCCAGTCCGGAGCATTATCAGGATCAGTCGGCGTTTCTGGGTGCCTCGATTGGCCGTTACGCCAACCGGATTGCCGACAGCCGTTACACGTTTAGCGGTGAGACGGTCAGTCTGCTGCCAAGCCAGGGCGTCAATCAGCTACATGGCGGGCCAAACGGATTTGATAAACGCCGCTGGCAGATAGTCAATCAGAACGAACGTCAGGTACTGTTCGCCCTCACCTCCGACGATGGCGATCAGGGTTTTCCGGGCAATTTGTGCGCCACGGCGCAATATCGTCTGACCGATGACAACCGCATCTCGATTACCTATCGCGCGACGGTGGATAAGCCGTGTCCGGTCAATCTGACTAACCACGTTTACTTCAACCTCGATGGCGATCAAACCGACGTGCGCAACCATAAGCTGCAACTTCTGGCGGATGAATATCTGCCGGTGGATGAAGGCGGGATCCCGCGGGACGGCCTGAAGCCGGTCGCCGGAACCTCATTTGATTTCCGCATCGCGAAGGTGATCGCCAGCGAATTTCTTGCCGATGACGACCAGCGCAAAGTGAAAGGCTACGATCACGCCTTCCTGTTGCAGGCAAAAGGCGACAGTAAAAAACCGGTTGCCCTGCTCACTTCGCAAGACGGGAAGTTACAGATGGAGGTCTACACCTCGGCCCCGGCGCTACAGTTTTACTCCGGTAATTTTCTCGGTGGCACCTCTTCACGCGGACCGAACGCCTACGATGATTATCAGGGCCTGGCGCTGGAGAGCGAATTCCTGCCAGACAGCCCGAACCATCCGGAATGGCCGCAGCCAGACTGCGTTCTTCGCCCCGGAGAGGAGTACGCCAGCCTGACGGAATATCGTTTTATTCCTTCCTGATGGTGCGGCACAGCCAGTGTAAAATGCCCGATAGCGCCTGCGTATCGGGCTTAAGATATCGCATCTTGCTCAAATCCCCATCACTCAAAGACAAAATCGCAACTTAGAGTTCACAAGAACCTTACACTGCTGCACTATTTTCGCTATGGTTATGCGTAAGCATTGCCGCTGCCCCGTCACGGCAATATAATGAGAATTATTATCATTCGATAAAGCTTGAGGAGTGAGAGTATGGCTGTAACTAAGCTGGTTCTGGTACGCCACGGCGAAAGCCAGTGGAACAATGAAAACCGCTTCACCGGTTGGTATGACGTTGACCTGTCCGAGAAAGGCGTGGGTGAAGCGAAAGCAGCAGGCAAACTGCTGAAGGCTGAAGGCTATAGCTTCGATTTTGCTTATACCTCTGTGCTGAAACGTGCCATCCATACGCTGTGGAACGTCCTGGATGAACTGGATCAGGCCTGGCTGCCGGTTGAGAAATCCTGGAAACTGAACGAACGTCACTACGGTGCGTTGCAAGGTCTGAACAAAGCAGAAACCGCTGAGAAATACGGTGACGAACAGGTTAAACAGTGGCGTCGTGGCTTCGCGGTGACCCCGCCGGAGCTGACCAAAGATGACGAGCGCTATCCGGGCCACGATCCGCGCTATGCCAAACTGACGGAAAAAGAATTGCCGCTGACCGAGAGCCTGGCGCTGACCATCGATCGCGTGATCCCTTACTGGAATGAAACCATTCTGCCGCGCATGAAGAGCGGCGAGCGCGTGATCATCGCTGCGCACGGCAACTCTCTGCGCGCGCTGGTGAAATACCTCGACAACCTGAGCGAAGACGAAATCCTCGAACTGAACATCCCGACCGGCGTGCCGCTGGTGTATGAGTTCGACGAAAACTACCAGCCAATCAAACGTTACTATCTGGGTAATGCCGACGAGATCGCGGCGAAAGCGGCTGCCGTCGCCAACCAGGGTAAAGCGAAGTAATTTACCTTACGACGTAAAAAAGCCGACTCAATGAGTCGGCTTTCTATTCGCAAGACTTAACCGCGACGCGCTTTTACCGCATCCGCAAGTTGGCGCAGGATGGTGTCGGTATCTTCCCAGTTAATGCAGGCATCAGTAATGCTTTTGCCGTACACCAGCGGCTCACCGCTGTCCGGGTTCTGATTGCCTTCTACCAGATGACTTTCAATCATCACGCCCATAATCGCAGTCTCACCGTTAGCAATCTGCTGGCAGACATCAGCCCCAACTTCCATCTGCTTTTTAAACTGCTTACAGGAGTTGGCATGGCTGAAATCAATCATGATTTGCGCAGGCAGACCCGCTTTCGCCAGACCCTCTTTCACCGCCGCGACATGTGCAGCGCTGTAGTTCGGCTCTTTGCCGCCGCGCAGAATGATATGGCAATCGCCGTTACCGCTGGTATTCACAATGGCAGAATGACCCCATTTGGTGACAGACAGGAAGCAGTGCGGTGCACCAGCGGCGTTGATGGCGTCAATCGCCACTTTAATGGTGCCATCAGTACCGTTCTTGAAGCCGACCGGACAAGAAAGACCCGACGCCAGCTCACGGTGAACCTGAGATTCGGTAGTACGCGCGCCAATCGCGCCCCAGCTCATCATGTCCGCCAGGTATTGCGGGGTGATCATATCGAGGAATTCACCTGCCGTCGGCAGGCCGCTGTCGTTAATATCCAGCAGCAGCTTACGCGCAATGCGCAAACCGTCATTGATCTGGAAGCTGTTATCCATGTGCGGATCGTTAATCAGCCCTTTCCAGCCAACGGTCGTACGCGGTTTTTCAAAGTAGACACGCATGACGATTTCCAGCTCGCCTTTCAGCGCTTCGCGCAGCGCCAGCAGACGACCTGCGTACTCTTTCGCCGCCACAGGATCATGAATAGAGCACGGCCCAATCACCACCAGCAGGCGATCGTCATTCCCCTTCAAAATTTTGTGAATGGCTTTACGCGCATGGGCAACCGTGTTGGCGGCATTTTCTGTAGCGGGGAATTTTTCCAGCAGTGCGACAGGGGGTAATAACTCGTTGATCTCTTTAATACGTAAATCGTCGTTCTGATAATTCATGATTATTCCAGCGTTGCCATACTTATCTAAATGAATGCAATCCCTCCAATCTATATCCTCAGCCAAAAAGTGTAAACGGGCTTTTACACTTCGGACGGAATAATCCTGGAATTCAGCTAAAAAACGCCACAAAGTAGCGAAAAACGAGATCTAACCTACAATTTTTAACTGTAACCACTCTGTTTATGAATCTTTTCAAGATTCTCTGCTGAGCCTTTGCGCTCGTTTGAGATCGTTAACCATTGCCTGACCCTTGACTGGCATATGCACTGTTGGAAGACGTTATCCGACATCTCAACCATAACAGGAGCATCTGATGAAAATGACAAAATTAGCTTCACTTTTCCTGACCGCTACGCTCAGCCTTGCCAGCGGCGCAGCGCTGGCAGCCGAAACCAGCGCCCAGACCAATAATGGCCAGGCGAACGCCGCCGCCGACGCAGGCCAGGTCGCTCCGGATGCAAAAGAAAACGTGGCGCCAAATAATGTCGATAACGACAACATCAACTCAGGTGGCACAATGCTGCATCCGAATGGTTCATCGATGAACCATGAGGGGATGACCAAAGATGAGGTGCACAAAAACACCATGTGTAAGGACGGGCGCTGCCCGGATGTGAATAAAAAAGTGGAAACCGGAAATGGCATTAACAACGACGTTGATACTAAAACCGATGGCACCACTCAGTAACACTGATCAGTAACACTGAAATGGCTAATAACGGGAGAGCTCAGGCTCTCCTTTTTTAATTTATTAATCCAGAAACGGTATGATGTCATACAGTTAAGAAAAGAATACCCAAGGGATGACATTATGGCGCACTCACACTCACATTCGGCCCCTCATCTGCCCGAGGATGGCAACGCCCGCCGTCTGATGCTCGCGTTTTGCATCACGGCAGGCTTTATGTTGCTGGAGGTAGTGGGCGGGATTTTATCCGGTTCACTGGCGTTGCTCGCCGACGCAGGGCATATGCTGACCGATGCCGCCGCACTGTTGTTTGCGCTATTGGCCGTTCAGTTCGCCCGCCGACCGCCGACTATCCGCCACACCTTTGGCTGGCTGAGACTGACGACGCTGGCCGCTTTCGTCAATGCGATTGCGTTAGTCGTGATTACGATTTTAATCGTCTGGGAGGCGATTGAGCGCTTCTACACGCCGCGTCCGGTGGCGGGCGGCATGATGATGGTCATCGCCATCGCCGGATTGCTGGCAAACATCCTTGCCTTCTGGATCCTCCACCGCGGCAGCGAAGAGAAAAACCTGAACGTACGCGCCGCGGCGTTGCATGTGATGGGGGATTTATTGGGTTCTGTGGGGGCCATCATCGCGGCGGTGATTATTATCTGGACCGGCTGGACGCCTGCCGACCCTATTCTGTCAATACTGGTTTCACTGCTGGTCCTGCGCAGTGCGTGGCGCTTATTGAAAGATAGCGTGAATGAGTTGCTGGAAGGTGCCCCGGTTTCGCTGGATATCGCTGCGCTGCAGCGCCACCTCAGCAGGGAGCTTCCTGAAGTGCGAAACGTCCATCACGTACACGTGTGGATGGTGGGGGAAAAACCGGTCATGACCCTGCATGTACAGGTGATCCCACCGCACGATCATGACGGGCTGCTGGCGCGCATCCAGCATTTTCTGATTCATCATTACCAGATTGCACACGCCACCATTCAGATGGAATATCAGCCCTGTCACGGGCCGGACTGCGATCTCAATCAGAAAGTGTCCGGCCATTCACATCATCACCACTAATGGGACAGCGCGTGTGAGCCTCGTTCGCGCGCGCTGTTAATCCACATCCGGCTACCGTTAAGCGCAATGAAGGTCAGGATCAGGTACTCCAGCGACATCGCATAGACCCCCTGCAGGGCAAAGATCACCACGCTAATCACATTGATCACCACCCAGAGCAGCCAGTTCTCAACGTATTTGCGGGTCATCAGGATCATCGCCACGATCGACAAAACCATCATGCAGGAATCCCAGAACGGGAAGGCATCGGGCTGTAAATCCGGTACGGCAACCTGCAGGCCAAGTATCTGCATGATCGATACCGCAATACGGGTCAGAAAAGCAAAGACTGGGTCGATATAGACTGTCATCAAACCGATCGCCACCACACAAACCGCCAGCCAGCCCAGCGCCTTCGGCAGAGGCAGCCAGCGAATCTTGAGCTCCGCCTCATTCTGCGTGGTCTGCCGCGACCACGCATACCAGCCGTAAATGTTGGCGGCGAAAAAGAAAAGCTGCAACAGCAGGCTGGCGTAGAGCTGGATCTGGAAAAAGATGATCGCAAACAGCGTGACGTTAATCAGGCCAAAAACGTAGTTGCTGATCTTCTCCATACTGGCGAGACCAATACACAACAACCCCGCGATAGTGCCTATCGCTTCGATCCACGACAGATCGTACCCCCCAGCACCAATGGGTATATGTACCAGAATGTTCTGCGTGCTAAAAAAGTCCATCTTTTCCCCCGGAGCGTGTGATTATCTACGCACGTAGTGTAGCCGCAAATTCCAGCATACGGTTTAACGGCACTAATGCGCCTTCTCGCAGCGCTTCGTCAACCTGAATCTCATGGGACTGCCCACCCTGCTCCAGCCCCTCAGCGATGGCTTTAAGGCCGTTCATCGCCATCCATGGACAGTGCGCGCAGCTGCGGCAGGTGGCGCCTTCTCCGGCTGTGGGCGCTTCCAGCAACTCTTTGTCCGGTACCGCCTGCTGCATTTTGTAGAAAATACCCCGATCGGTAGCAACAATAAGTTGCTGATGTGGCAGCGTTTTAGCTGCATTAATGAGCTGGCTGGTGGAACCGACAGCATCAGCCATATCCACTATCGCCTGCGGTGATTCCGGGTGAACCAGGATCGCGGCGTCCGGGTATAAACCTTTCATGCGACTCAGCGCCTGCGTTTTGAACTCGTCATGGACAATGCACGCCCCTTGCCAGCAAAGGACATCCGCCCCTGTCTTCTTTTGAACATATTTTCCGAGATGGCGATCCGGTGCCCAGATGATTTTTTCACCCAAACTATCCAGATGCTCAATCAGTTCAACCGCGATACTGGACGTCACCACCCAGTCGGCGCGAGCCTTAACCGCCGCGGAGGTATTGGCATAAACCACGACGGTGCGATCCGGATGGGCATCGCAGAACGCGCTGAATGCGTCGATCGGACAGCCAAGATCCAGCGAGCATTCCGCCTCGAGGGTCGGCATTAAAATTGTTTTTTCCGGGCTGAGAATTTTAGCCGTCTCCCCCATAAAGCGAACGCCTGCAACGAGCAGCGTCGAGGCGGGATGATTGGCGCCAAAGCGGGCCATCTCCAGTGAGTCAGAAATACAGCCGCCGGTCTCTTCGGCCAGTTGCTGGATTTCGGGGTCGGTGTAATAGTGCGCAACCATCACCGCATCACGCTCTTTCAGCAGACGCTTGATTTTTTCGCGGTAGAACGCTTTTTCATCGGCACTCAGCGGTACCGGCTTCGGGGGAAACGGATAAATTGCGGTTTCAGGATCAAACATCACGCTCATCATGCTTTCTCGTTTTGCTAGCTTAACGAATTAACCGACTTAAGGCGTGATGCATGCCATGATCGGTCATATTTGTTTTATATGCTAAACAAGATAGCGGATTGAGCGGCAAAAGTCACAACAATTGCGCTTGATAATGCCGGATGGCGACTGACGTCTTATCCGGACAGGAAGGGCGTAGCCATTGACCCGATCAATCATTGTCGGCCTGGTAAACGAAGCGTCATCAGGCGCTACGCAGGTTCGAATCGTTACATTCTGCGCATAGCAAAAAGGCGCCTTTAGGGCGCCTTTTTACACTGGTGGGTCGTGCAGGATGACTCGGCTTCGCCTCGCCCTTCGGGCCGTTGCTAAAGCAACGTTATCCTTCACGTTTAACATCTGATGTTGATGTTAAATTGGTGGGTCGTGCAGGATTCGAACCTGCGACCAATTGATTAAAAGTCAACTGCTCTACCAACTGAGCTAACGACCCCTTACGGGACTTTCTTAATTAATCATTCAGGATGGTGGGTCGTGCAGGATGACTCGGCTTCGCCTCGCCCTTCGGGCCGTTGCTAAAGCAACGTTATCCTTCACGTTCTCTACCAGTAACCACCTTAATATTGGTGGGTCGTGCAGGATTCGAACCTGCGACCAATTGATTAAAAGTCAACTGCTCTACCAACTGAGCTAACGACCCATTCGGGTGTTACCTGAAAGATTTTTTACTCGTCACCAATTTAATATTCAATGTTAAATTGGTGGGTCGTGCAGGATGACTCGGCTTCGCCTCGCCCTTCGGGCCGTTGCTGAAGCAACGTTATCCTTCACGTTTAACATCTGAGTTTGATGTTAAATTGGTGGGTCGTGCAGGATTCGAACCTGCGACCAATTGATTAAAAGTCAACTGCTCTACCAACTGAGCT